>NZ_QAIU01000609.1:14446-15834 GCF_003061205.1 Pseudomonas sp. HMWF006 | reverse complement strand
ACGGCGTTTCCACTGTTTGACCACCCCACTGAACCTGTCGCTGAAGTTCTTGCTCCAGGCGTAGGCCTGGTTGATGCCGCCAACACGCTCGTCGTCAAGGTTCTGCGGTGCCGTTGCGCGCCCCAGCCAGCCGCTGATGAAGCGGTTGATGCGAGTCATCAAACGGTTGCTCAACGGACGCTCGATGTCGCAGAACAGAATGACGCGGGTTTTCTCGGTTTCGTTCTTGACCCAGTGCACATAGGTCTCGTCGAACATCACGTCTTCCCCGTCGCGCCAGGCGTAGACCTGACCATCGACGAAGATCCGGCAATCGTCAGAGTTTGGCGTCGACAGGCCCAGGTGATACCGCAGGGAGCCGGCAAACGGATCACGGTGCGGGTTCAGGTGGCTGCCACCCGGCAACAGCGCGAACATTGCCCCTTTGACATTGGGAATCGCACTGACCAGCGCCACGGTCTTCGGGCACAGGGCCTCGGCCGATGGCAGCGGCTTGTCGTACCACTTGAGGTAGAAACGTTTCCAGCCCTTTTTGAAGAACGAACCAAAACCGGCATCGTTGTTCTTCTCGGCGGCACGAATATAGCCCTCGTCGAACAGGTGCATGGCTTCGTCGCGAATGGTTTCCCAGTTGTCGCGCAGCACGTCCAGCTCCGGGAACTTGCTGCGATCCAGATACGGTTTGGACGGCACACCGGAGAACAGGTACATCAGGGCGTTGTACGGAGCGAACAGCGCCGAGTGGTTGACGAACTGACGCAGGACCGGCAAACGCGCCCGACCGCGCAAATGCACGTAGAGGATGCTGCCCACGAACAGCAGCAACACCAACACCTTGGCGGCTAACGAAAAGGTCATCAACGACTCCTTGAATAAAGACAACGCTGCGCAAGGCCCTTTACTCGGCATGGCAGCCGGCCATGATAAACACTACCGGCCTCGGGAAAAACCCGCCCAAGCCAAGATTCAGTGTTAAGAATTGCGCAACAAAGCATTTATTAGCATAACGATCCTGAATCCCGGCTGACCTGAATCAATGGGTTTACTGCTGATTCTCCTGTTCGGTGAACAGATCGCTGAACAACATGCTCGACAGATAGCGCTCGCCGGAGTCAGGCAAAATCACCACGATGGTCTTGCCCTGCATCTCCGGCGTTTCTGCCAGGCGTACCGCTACCGCCATGGCCGCGCCGCACGAAATACCGCACAAAATCCCCTCTTCCTGCATCAATCGCAGCGCCATGGCCTTGGACTCGTCGTCGGTCACCTGCTCCACCCGATCAACCATCGACAAATCGAGGTTCTTCGGCACGAAGCCGGCACCAATCCCCTGAATTTTGTGTGGGCTCGGCTTGATCTCTTCGCCCGCCAGCGCCTGACTGATCACT
>NZ_QAIU01000609.1:13155-14436 GCF_003061205.1 Pseudomonas sp. HMWF006 | reverse complement strand
GCCACCGACAGGATCGGTTTACCCTGGGTATTCTTGATATACCGCGAAACGCCGGTGATGGTTCCGCCGGTCCCGACACCAGCCACCAACACGTCGACTGCGCCATCGGTGTCATTCCAGATTTCCGGCCCCGTGGTTTTCTCGTGAATCGCCGGATTGGCCGGGTTATCGAACTGCGACGGCATAAAGTACTTGTCGGCATGACTGGCAACAATTTCGGCGGCCTTCTCGATCGCACCTTTCATGCCCTTGGCCGGTTCGGTCAGCACCAGCTCGGCGCCCAGCGCCTTGAGTACTTTACGACGCTCGATGCTCATCGAGGCCGGCATGGTCAGCATCAACTTGTAGCCTCGGGCGGCCGCGACAAAGGCCAGGCCGATGCCGGTGTTGCCCGAAGTCGGCTCGACAATGGTCATCCCCGGCTTGAGTTTGCCGCTGCTTTCGGCGTCCCAGATCATGTTGGCGCCAATCCGGCACTTGACCGAATAACCGGGGTTACGCCCCTCGATCTTGGCCAGAATGGTGACGCCGCGCGGCGCGATACGGTTGATCTGCACCAGCGGTGTGTTGCCGATGGAATGGGCGTTGTCAGCAAAAATACGGCTCATGGCTGGGTCCTTATGCAGCATTGAATTCAACGCCCAAGGTAAGCCTGTTGCCCAGCGCAGTCCAGTCAGGTCGAACGTCTGCGGCACACAACAGTCAATCGCTTACATCGTCAGGGAATTACCGTCATGAAGCGTCGCTACAGCTGGCCATTAGGGATTTTTGCCGTCGTCGTTGTGTTGCTGATCGCGCTGCACATCGCCCTGCCCTACATGGTGCGCGACTACCTGAACGGCAAACTGGCGGACATGGGCGATTATCGGGGCCAGATTACCGACGTTGATCTGGCTTTGTGGCGCGGCGCGTACAAGATCAACGGGCTGAAAATCGTCAAGGTCGACGGCAAGCTACCGGTGCCGTTCGTCAACGCACCCGTGATTGATCTGGCGGTCAGCTGGCACTCGCTGTGGTACGACCATGCCGTGGTGGCGCAGGTGCAGTTCCTCAATCCCGAGGTCAACTTCGTCGATGGCGGGGCCAACAAGCAGAACTCCCAGACCGGTAAAGGCACCGACTGGCAAGCGCAACTCAGTAAATTGCTGCCGATCACCCTCGACGAGGTGCAGATCCACGACGGCAAGATCAGCTTCCGCAACTTCAGCTCAAGCCCACCGGTGAACATGAATGCCACCCAGGTCGAGGCCAGCGTCTACAACCTGACCAACGTGGTCGACA
>NZ_QAIU01000609.1:0-13145 GCF_003061205.1 Pseudomonas sp. HMWF006 | reverse complement strand
GCTGGGGCATGCACCACTGGAAACCACCGCCACCTTCGACCCGCTGAGCAATTTCGAAGACTTCCAGTTCCGCCTGCGTGCCCGTGACATCGAACTCAAGCGCATGAACGACTTCGCCTCGGCCTACGGCAAGTTCGATTTCAACGCCGGCCACGGCGACGTGGTCATCGAAGCCCAGGCGAAAAAAGCTCAGGTCAGTGGCTACATCAAGCCACTGCTGCGTGACGTCGAAGTGTTCAATTGGCAACAGGACGTGGAAAACAAGGACAAGAGCATCTTCCGCTCAGTCTGGGAGGCCATCGTCGGCGGCTCGGAAACCGTGTTGAAGAACCAGGCCAAAAACCAGTTCGCCACCAAGGTCGAACTCAGTGGCAACGTGCATCAGCAAAACATCAATGGATTCGAAGCGTTCTTGCAGATTTTGCGCAATGGTTTCATCCAGGCTTTCAATGCGCGGTATGAACGGCCGAAGCCGGATGCGGGCTAAGACTTACGATTGACCACATATCGACCAGACTCTTCAGCTGCCAGCGTGGACTTTTGCTGCAATGAGTCCCAACCGAGACAAGCCAAGGCTAATGACCTTGGCACCGTCTCCCGCCCGTTACTGTATCGGCTGATGCTGCGGGCACTGACACCCAGCGCCTCGGCTGCCTGATTCAGAGAGAGTCCGGTACGTGCGCGCCAACCGATGAAAATACGGGTGTTTTCATCGGCAGTGTTTTGAGCCAGTGCATCCATATAAAGCGTGTCTGCGCCAATCTGTATATCGGGCTCGAGCCATTCGACAGTCCAGCCATGGTCGTCCAGGGTCGCAGTCGCAAACAGTTCGGGATCCAGCAATGGTTGCAGACCTGGATAAGCGTGGATATCTCGGCGCAGATCAAGCGTCAGATCCTGACCATCAATAAAAGTCAGTTTCAATCGAAAATCCGACAGTGCCTGCACAGCCGACAGACGAGGCCTTTTCATGGGTAACATCGTTTCCAGTCCTCCCGCAGTTGCGCTTGATGAGCCGCCACCCAAGCCAATGCGTCCTCGATAATCAGCGGTGGTGCCTTGCCCGTCGTGACTTCAACGGTTTCAACGCTCAGCATCACTTCCACCCCGCCACCGATCAAGTGGACATGGGGTGGAGGGTGATCCTTCTCGCGCAACTGAATGCGGTATTTGTCGCGAAATCGGTATTGAGTCGTCATGCCCGACAGGCTATCGCCAAATCGGCGATACTCGAATGCTGGCCCCGCGCCGAAACCGAGTCAACATGTGACGCCCCATTCAGAGACTGAATAAGCCGTCTGCGTTCACAGTCGACCGGGCTGCGCGTTATAGTCGGGGCATCCGATTATTCGCCCCCGCCCTGCCCGTGCAGGTCGGCGTTACCGTTCGAGGATTAGCAGATGAAGTTCGAAGGCACCCAGGCCTACGTCGCCACCGATGACCTGAAGCTGGCGGTCAACGCCGCTATCACCCTGGAGCGGCCGCTGCTGGTCAAGGGCGAACCGGGCACCGGCAAGACCATGCTCGCCGAGCAACTGGCCGAATCGTTCGGCGCCAAGCTGATCACCTGGCACATCAAGTCCACCACCAAGGCCCACCAGGGTCTGTACGAGTACGATGCGGTCAGTCGTCTGCGCGACTCGCAACTGGGCAACGAAAAAGTCCACGACGTGCGCAACTACCTGAAGAAGGGCAAGCTGTGGGAAGCGTTCGAGTCCGAAGAGCGGGTCATTCTGCTGATCGACGAAATCGACAAGGCCGACATCGAGTTCCCTAACGACTTGCTGCAAGAACTCGACAAGATGGAGTTCTACGTTTACGAGATCGACGAAACGATCAAGGCCAAAAAGCGCCCGATCATCATCATTACCTCCAACAACGAGAAAGAGCTGCCGGACGCTTTCCTGCGCCGCTGCTTCTTCCACTACATCGCCTTTCCGGACCGCACCACCCTGCAGAAAATCGTCGACGTGCACTACCCGGACATCAAGAAGGATCTGGTCAGCGAAGCGCTGGACGTGTTCTTCGACGTGCGCAAGGTGCCGGGCCTGAAGAAGAAGCCGTCGACCTCGGAACTGGTGGACTGGCTGAAGCTGCTGATGGCTGACAACATCGGCGAAGCGGTGCTGCGCGAGCGCGATCCGACCAAAGCCATTCCGCCGCTGGCCGGTGCGCTGGTGAAGAACGAGCAGGACGTGCAACTGCTTGAGCGTCTGGCGTTCATGAGCCGTCGCGGCTCTCGATAAGGGCATCGTCATGCTGCTCAACCTGTTCAATGAAATGCGTGCAGCCAAGGTGCCGGTGTCGGTGCGCGAGCTGCTCGACCTGATCAACGCGCTGAAACAGCGCGTGACCTTCGCCGACATGGACGAGTTCTACTACTTGTCGCGGGCGATCCTGGTCAAGGACGAACGGCATTTCGACAAGTTCGACCGCGCGTTCGGCGCTTACTTCAATGGCCTGGAAAAACTCGACGATCACTTGCAGGCGCTGATTCCCGAAGACTGGTTGCGCAAGGAATTCGAGCGTTCGCTGACCGATGAAGAGCGCGCGCAGATTCAGTCCCTCGGCGGCCTCGACAAGCTGATCGAAGAGTTCAAGAAGCGCCTGGAAGAACAGAAGGAACGCCACGCCGGCGGCAACAAATGGATCGGCACCGGCGGCACCAGTCCGTTCGGTTCCGGCGGTTTCAACCCGGAAGGCATCCGTGTCGGCGATGCCGGCAAGCGTCAGGGCAAAGCCGTCAAAGTCTGGGATCAGCGCGAGTACAAGAACCTCGACGACTCGGTGGAACTGGGCACGCGCAACATCAAGGTCGCCCTGCGTCGTCTGCGCAAGTTCGCCCGCCAGGGCGCGGCGGAAGAGCTGGACATCGACGGCACCATCGACCACACCGCCAAGGACGCCGGCCTGCTGAATATCCAGATGCGTCCGGAACGGCGCAACACGGTGAAGCTGTTGTTGCTGTTCGACATCGGCGGCTCGATGGATGCACACGTGAAGATCTGCGAGGAACTGTTCTCGGCCTGCAAGACCGAGTTCAAGCATCTGGAGTACTTCTACTTCCACAACTTCATTTATGAATCGGTGTGGAAGAACAACATGCGCCGCACCTCTGAGCGCACCTCGACCCAGGACCTGCTGCACAAGTACGGTGCCGACTATAAAGTGATCTTCATCGGTGACGCTGCGATGGCGCCGTATGAAATCACCCAGGCCGGCGGCAGCGTCGAGCACTGGAACGAAGAGCCGGGCTACGTGTGGATGCAGCGCTTCATGGAGAAGTACAAGAAGCTCATCTGGATCAATCCGTATCCAAAGGACACGTGGGGCTATACCTCGTCGACCAATATCGTGCGTGATTTGATCGAGGATCAGATGTATCCGCTGACCCTGCGCGGGTTGGAAGAAGGGATGCGGTTTCTGTCCAAATAATTGCTGCTGTCTGGACGGACGCCATCGCGGACAAGCCCGCTCCCACAGTTCTCGAGTTGGACACAAATCTTGTGAACACCACTGGACACTGTGGGAGCCGGGCTTGCCCGCGATGCTTTTAGCGAATCAAAAAGCGCTGCAAATACTCGACATGCTCCCGGTGCGCGACTTCCTGCACCACCGGCCTCAACCGCACCTGCGCCCCCGGCAGACACTGCGCCAGACGCGCCAGCGCCAACGGCGTCAACGCCCCCAACCGCGGATAGCCGCCAATGGTCTGCCGATCATTGAGCAGCACAATCGGCTGCCCGTCCGGCGGCACCTGCACCGCACCCAACGCAATCCCCTCGGAAATCATCGGCTGGCCCTGATACTGCAACGCTTTGCCCAGCAGCCGAATGCCCATGCGGTCGGCGCGACTGTCGAGCGTCCACCGACTGTTGAAGACATCAAACAGACTTTGCCCACTGAACTGGCCGATCTGTGCGCCGAGCACCAGGTCCAGCGGCGTATTCAGCCGCAAATCAGGTCGATGTTCCTGCGACATTTCACGCACCGGCAGCACGTCTGCGTGGTAACTCAGCGTCGCGCCCTTGGCCAGTGGCAATCCCAGCCCCTCGAGACCACCGAGCTCTTCGCGCACCACGGTGGCGCTGCTGCCCAGCACCTTCGGCGCATCAAAACCACCGGGGGCTGCCAGATAAGCCCGGGCCCCGAGCAACGGTTGGGTGAACTGCAGTTGCTGACCTTTGCCCAGTTTGAAACTGCGCCATGGCGCCAATGGCTGACCGTCGATTCGTGCATCGAGATCAGCGCCGGCCAACGCCAGCCAGCAATCCTCCTGCGCTACCACGGCAAACCCGCCGAGGGTGATTTCGATCACCGGCAGGTCCAGTCGATTACCCAGTAGCCAGTTGGCCCAGCTCATCGAACACCAGTCCGCCGCGCCGCCCTGGGTCACGCCCAAATGGCGAACGCCAAAACGCCCGGCATCCTGCAACAAGCACAGGGGCGTGCTCGCCTCTATCATCAGTCGGCTCATGTCAGCGCCTCCAGCGGGGTGTCGTCGCCGCCAAGATTAATGAACTCGGCGTGACTGACCGCTTCGAATCGCACCGTGTCCCCCGGCTGCATCAGGCTGTAACCGTCGCGATGGCGGTCGAACAGTTTGGCCGGGGTGCGCCCGATCAGGTTCCAGCCACCGGGAGACACCACGGGATACGCGGCGGTCTGGCGCTCGGCGATACCGACGCTGCCAGCGGCGACTTTCTTGCGCGGGGTGTCCAGACGCGGCGCTGCCAGCACCTCTTCCACCAGCCCCATGAAGGCAAAACCCGGGGCAAACCCAAGCGCAAAGACCTGATATTCCCGGCCACTGTGACGCCGGATCACCTCCTCCACCGACAAGCCGCTGCGTTGCGCCAACAGGCTCAACTCGGGGCCGACACTGAGGTCGTACCAGACCGGCAGCACATGACACTGGCCGGCCGTTCGGGCATTCGGCGACAGCTCGATCAGGGCTTGCGCGATCAATTCACGGGCCTGATTCGGGCTCAGCGCGGTCAGGTCGTAATGCACCATCAACGTGGTGTAGGACGGCACCAGGTCGATCAACTGAGCGCCAAACGTGGCCCGCAGGCGTTCACTGGCGGCGAGCATCCACGGCATGTTGGCTTCGGCGATTTCATCGAACAGGCGCAGCATCAGGCAGTCCAGGGCCACCACTTCAATCCGTGGGTTCATGGCGCGCTCTGCTGGTTCAGGGCCTCACGAATGCGTTGCACGGCGGCCACCGAACTGGCGTTGTCGCCATGCACGCACAAGGTGTTGGCCTGCAGATGCAGCGCGCTGCCGTCGCTGGCGACGAGGTCGCCGCCACGGGCGATGGTCAGGGCCTGTTCGATGATGGTTTGCGCATCGTGATGCACTGCGCCCGGCTGTTGCCGCGATACCAGTCTGCCGGCACTGTCGTAGGCACGGTCGGCGAAGGCTTCGAACCACAGGGTCACGCCGTACTCGTCACCGAGCTGTTGCGCCAACGCGTTGTCGCGGGTGGCCATCAGCATCAGCGGCAAGCTGCGATCGTAAGCGGCGACAGCTTGAATCACTGCACGCAATTGCGCCGGGTTGGCCATCATGTCGTTGTACATCGCACCGTGGGGTTTGACGTAGCTGACTCGCCCGCCCTGTGCCCGACAAATGCCGTCGAGGGCGCCGATCTGATAATGCAGGATGTCTTGCAGTTCTTGCGCCGAATACGCCATCGAGCGGCGGCCGAAACCGACCAGATCCTGATAGGCCGGATGCGCACCGATCTGTACGCCGTGGCTCAAGGCGAGGCTGACGGTTTTGCGCATGATGCCCGGATCACCGGCATGGAACCCGCAGGCCACATTGGCGCAATCAATGAAAGGCATGACTTCGGCGTCCAGACCCATGGTCCAGCTGCCGAAACTCTCGCCAATGTCGCAATTCAATAACAGGCGGCTCACGGTCAACACTCCTGTAGCTTTTTGTCTTTCTATCCGTAGGACAAATGCCCGGTGGGCACTGCCCCCGCAGGTTATCAGTTACTGCGCATCCAGTTGCTTGCCGCGGGTTTCCGGCAGGCTCAACGCCGCCAGGATCACCACCCCGTAGGACACCGCCGCGAACGCGCCGATACCCACGCTCAGCGGGACTTTCTGACTGAGCAAGCCGATCAGCAGCGGAAACAGCGCCGCCAGCGCCCGGCCGATGTTGTAGCAAAACCCTTGGCCCGAACCGCGAATCCGCGTAGGAAACAGCTCGGTGAGAAACGCGCCCATGCCGCTGAAAATTCCCGAAGCAAAAAAGCCCAGCGGAAAACCCAGCCACAGCATCACGCCGTTGCTGACGGGCATCTGCGTGTACAGCAAGACGATGGTGAACGAGCCGACCGCAAACAGGATGAAATTCTTTTTACGTCCCAACAGGTCGGTGAGATAAGCACTGATCACATAACCGACGTAGGAACCGACGATCACCATTGCCAGATAACCGCCGGTGCCGAGCACGCTCAAACCGCGTTCATTCTTGAGGAATGTCGGTAGCCAGGAGGTGATCGCGTAGTAGCCGCCCAAAGCGCCGGTGGTCAACAGAGAGGCGCGGAACGTGGTGAACAGCATGCCGGGGGCGAAAATCTCGTAGAACTTTGCCGAATTCTCCGGGGTTTGCGCAGCCTTGGCCTCGCGATAGATCTCCGGATCTTTCACCAGGCGACGGACGAAAATCACAAAAATCGCCGGCACGATGCCGAGGATGAACAGCGCGCGCCAGGCGTCTTCCGGCGGCAATACCGAGAACAGCAGCGCATACAGAATCGCTGTCAGCCCCCAGCCCAGGGCCCAGCCGGATTGCACCATGCCCACCGCTTTGCCGCGGTCCTTGGCGCGGATCACTTCACCGATCAGCACCGCGCCGGCGGTCCACTCGCCGCCGAAACCGAAGCCCATCAGGGTGCGGGCGATCAGCAGTTGCTCATAGTTCTGGGCGAAGCCGCAGAGGAAGGTGAAGAAGGCGAACCACAGCACCGTCAGTTGCAGGGTGCGCACGCGGCCGATGCGGTCGGAGAGAATCCCCGCCACCCAGCCGCCGATGGCCGAGGCGATCAGGGTGCTGGTGTGAATCAGCCCGGCCTGCCCGGTGCTGATGCCCCACATGGCGATCAGGGTCGGCACCACGAAGCTGAGCATCTGCGTGTCCATGCCGTCCAGACCGTAGCCGATCTTGCAGCTCCAGAACGTGCGACGCTCTTGCTGATTGATGTTGCGATACCAGTCGAACGGCCCCGGACGCGCCGTTGCCGTGGATGCTTCTAGGGTGTCGGGAGCACTCATGGCTTATCTCCGCAGGTTTTTTATTGGTCTTGTTCGTAGCCCCGACGACGCCTATCGTGGGGGCCGGATACGCCGACTTTTGGGCGCGTCGCCCGGCTGCGTCCAACGAATAAAAACCCGCCTTAGGCATAAGAAAAATTTGTCACCCGAGCCGTTGCCATGAATCTGAAGTTTCTCGAGACCTTTGTCTGGGTCGCCCGGCTGCGGAGTTTTCGCCTGACCGCCGACAAGCTGTTCACCACCCAGGCGTCGATTTCCAGCCGCATCGCGGTGCTCGAGGGCGAGCTGGGGGTGAAGCTGTTTTTGCGTGATTCACGCGGCGTCAGCCTGACGCCCGAAGGCCTGAAGGTGCTGGACTATGCCGAGCAGATGCTCGACACCATGCAGGCGCTGAAGCACTCGATCGAGACCCGTTCGAGCAAGGTCGGCCGGGTGCGCATCGGGGTGATGGACACGGTGATCCACACCTGGCTCAGCCCGTTGGTGGCGCAGATGACTGATCTGTATCCACGGGTGGAAATCGAGCTGGTGGCGGATACGTCGTTGAACCTCTGCGATCAGTTGCAAAAAGGCTTTCTCGATATCGTCCTGCAAACTGACCTGATCCGCCATGAAAGCGTGCGCAGTCTGGAGCTGGCCAGTCATCCGCTGGGCTGGATCGTCGCCAGTAACTCAATCTACAACCGCGACTACGCCGACCTGGCCGAACTGGCGCAGGAACGGATCATCACCTACTCGAAAAACTCCCGGCCGCATCAGGACCTCCTGGCGCTGATGCAGGCCAACGGCGTGCTGACGCCACGTTTGAACTGCGTGAATTCGGTGTCGGCGATCACGCGGTTGTTGCGTGATGGATTTGGCATCGGCGTGCTACCACCGGTGTTGGTCGCCGAGGAGTTGGCGCGAGGCGAATTGACCTTGCTGGACATTGATCAGCGACCGCCAAATTTGCAGGTGGTGGTGTCTTGGCGGGTGGGGGTTGAGTGGGTCGAGGAGATCGTGACGTTGTGTCAGCAGGTGCTGGGGGACTATGCGCGCAAGGTGGGCGATAACTACATCACCCTCACTGACTGATCACACCTGTGGTGAGGGGATTTATCCCCGATGGGCTGCGTAGCAGCCCTTAAACCTGCAGCATCAGGTTTATCTGACACACCATAAGGGGGCCGCTTTGCGCCCCATCGGGGATAAATCCCCTCACCACAAAATCCCCTCACTTCAAGGGATTGTGCAGAACTTACAAGCCACGCACGTCGCGGTCTTCGATCGGCCGGCTCTGGCGCAAACGCCGGCCGCCCAGCACCACCCAGTCAATCAGACGAATCAGGCACTCGATGCCGAACGACAGCAACAATGCCCCGCTCATGCCCCAGATCATCGCCTCTGGCGTCAGCAGGATCTGGTAGCTGTAACCGTTCCAGGTTTCCTTGCGAATGTCGGGATCCGCCGCCAGCACCACCTGCAGAAAGCGGATGTACCACGGGCCTTGCATCGCCTGGTATTGCTTGTCCAGCGCGATCTGCCGGTTGAGCAAGGTGCTCAGGCTGTCGGCATCGCTGCGAAACACCGGGTCTTCACTGGCACGGTAATGCGCGACCAGCGCCTGCAAGTCGCCCTTGAAGAACTGCTCGGCAGTACCCTGGAAACCACGCAGACCGGTTTGCGCCTCGATCAGATGCGCCTCGACGCGTTTGGCGTAATCGCTGATGAACCCCGGCACCTGGACACCGATCAACAGGCCCGCCGCAAACAACACCAGCCGTAGATAACTGAGCAACATGGGGTGCAATCCTTATTCGGTCGTGCCCTGGCTGACGCATTCGCCGCGTCGCCACAGGCTCCATTGGCCCGGTTCGTAGCGGGTCCAGGTTTCATTTTCGGTCAAAGGCTCGGTGGCGATCACCGTGACCACGTCGTTGGGCGTGGTTTCGGCCTGGAAATCGACGATCACATCGACGTCCTTGAGCCGTGCCGGACCGAACGGCGCGCGTCGGGTGATCTGTGCCAGTTTGGTCGAGCAATAGCAGAACAGCCAGTCGCCGTCGCTGAGCAGGCAGTTGAACACGCCTTTGCTGCGGTATTCGGCGCACGCGGCGACCAGATCCGGCAACAGCACTTCTATATCGACCGGTTCCGGGAAGGCTGCACGCACGCGGTTGAGCAAATCGCAGAACGCCGCTTCGCTGTCGGTGTCGCCCACCGGGCGGTAGAAACTCTTGATCGGGGTGAAATCGGCGAGCTGGCCGTTGTGCGCGAAACACCAGTTGCGCCCCCACAGTTCACGCACGAACGGGTGGGTGTTGGACAGGCAGACCTTGCCCACGTTGGCCTGACGAATATGGCCGATGACCACTTCGCTCTTGATCGGATAACGTTGTACCAGATTGGCGACTTCCGACTCACTGCTGGCGGCCGGGTCCTGAAACAGGCGCAAACCGCGACCTTCATAGAAGGCGATGCCCCAGCCGTCGCGGTGCGGGCCGGTACGCCCGCCGCGCTGCATCAGGCCGGTGAAGCTGAACACGATATCGGTCGGCACGTTGGCACTCATGCCCAGTAATTCACACATGTGCGGACTCTCGGGATTACAGACGCGGCTCGACCCGCATGCGCTGCGGATTGTTCGGCACCGGCGGACGACCGTAGCGGTCATCACCGGCAGCGCCGAACGGTTGATCGTCGTCACGGTCATCGGCACGCGCCGCCGCTTTGGCGGCCTCGGCCTGCTCGCGACGGGCGCGGGAGGCGCGTTCGATCGGGAAGCGGATCAACACGAAAATCAGGTAGATGCCAAAGGCGATCATGCCGTACATGAACAGGTCGGAAATCGCCCGCCAGGCGTTGTTGCCGACCTTGAAGGCCAGATCCAGCGCAGTGATGGCGATGGACGGTGCAACCTTGGCTTTCACCGGGTCAATGATGGTCGGGCTGAACAGCAACACCGCCATCAGCACCCGCAGCGGCTCGCGCAGCCAGCGCCACATCCAGCGGGTCAGGCGCATCCATACCAACAGGCAGCCTACAGCGGCAAAGGCGTAGAGGCCCCAGGCGATCAGATAGTCGTTCTCGGTCATGGTGTCCATGGCAAGGCAGGCAAAGAGGCGCTTATAGTAACGACTTTTCGTCCGCCAGGCTTGTCCCAATGCCAGACGGCCAGCAGCCAACCTGTGGGAGCGAGCTTGCTCGCGAAAGCGGTGGGTCAGTGAAACAAATGTCATCTGACACGACGCCTTCGCGAGCAAGCTCGCTCCCACAGGGGTCGGTGGCGGTCTCAAGAGCGGCGCCCCCCTATTTCCGAACATTGTCCGAGAGCCTTCCATGCCCCAATCCGCCCACGTCATCACTGCTCCGATTGCCCACAAGGCACCCGGTGCCGACCCGTATGCCTGGCTGCAGGAGCGCGACACCGACGCGGTGCTCGACTACCTCAAGGCTGAAAACGCTTATCAGGAAGCACAAACCGCCGACCAGACCGAACTGCGCGAAAGCCTGTTCGAAGAGATCAAGGGCCGGATTCTCGAAACCGACCTGTCCCTGCCCTCGCCGTGGGGTCCGTATCTGTATTACACGCGCACCACCGCTGGCGACGAATACGCCCGGCATTACCGCTGCCCGCGTCCGGCGGACGACAGCCTGACCCTCGACGAAAGCCGCGAGCAACTGCTGCTCGACCCGAACGTGCTGGCCAATGGCGGCTTTTTCTCTCTCGGCGCGTTCAGCATCAGCCCGGATCACCAGCGCCTGGCCTACAGCGTCGACGCGTCGGGCGACGAGATCTACACGCTGTTCGTCAAGGAACTGGCCAATGACAAGGTCAGCGAACTGGAATTCGAAGACTGCGACGGCAGCATGACCTGGGCCAACGACAGCCTGACCCTGTTTTTCGGGGTACTCGACGACACCCACCGCCCGCACAAACTGTTTCGCTACCGCCTCGACGGCACCGCCGCCGAAGAGGTGTTCCACGAGCCGGACGGGCGTTTCTTCCTGCATTGCTATCGCTCCAGCTCCGAACAGCAATTACTGCTGACCTTGGGCAGCAAGACCACCACTGAAGTCTGGGCACTGGACGCGCATCAGCCGCACCTGCCCTTCACCTGCCTGGCGCCACGGGTCGAAGATCACGAATACGACGTCGACCACGGCATGCTCGATGGCGCATGGACCTGGTTCATCCGCACCAACCGCGACGGCATCAACTTCGCCCTGTATCAGGCGCCGGACACCGGGGTCGCGCCGAGCGAAGCCGACTGGCAGAACCTGATCGCGCACAGCGACACGGTGATGCTCGACGGCGTCACCCTCAACGCCGAGGCCATGACCCTGAGCCTGCGCGAAGGCGGCCTGCCGATCATCGAGGTGCACTCACAGGGTCTGCCCTCGTATCGCGTGCAACTGCCGGATGCGGCCTACAGCCTCTATGTGCAAAACAGCCTGGAGTTCGACAGCGATCGCATTCGTCTGCGCTACGAGGCGTTGAACCGTCCGGCGCAGGTGCGACAGTTGCTGCTGGCCACCGGCGAGCAAACCGTCCTCAAGGAAACCCCGGTGCTCGGCCCGTTCGACGCCGACGCCTACGTCAGCCAACGCCTGTGGGCCACCGCGCCGGACGGCACGCAGGTGCCGATCAGCCTGGTGATGAAGCGCGAAATGGTCGGCAAAGCGGTGCCGCTGTACCTTTACGGTTATGGCGCCTACGGCTCCAGCCTCGACCCGTGGTTCTCCCACGCGCGCCTGAGTCTGCTTGATCGCGGCATGGCGTTTGCCATCGCCCACGTGCGTGGCGGCGGCGAGCTGGGCGAAGCCTGGTACCGCGCCGGCAAACAGGAACACAAGCACAACACCTTCAGCGATTTCATTGCCTGCGCCGAATTCCTGATCCTCAACGGCATCACCACCGCCGAGAAACTGGCGATCAGCGGCGGCAGTGCCGGGGGTCTGCTGATCGGCGCGGTGCTCAATCAGCGCCCGGACCTGTTCGGCGTGGCGATTGCCGAAGTGCCGTTCGTCGACGTGCTCAACACCATGCTCGACCCGGAGCTGCCGCTGACCGTCACCGAATACGACGAATGGGGTAACCCCGAAGAGCCGGACGTCTATGAGCGGATCAAGGCCTACGCTCCTTACGAAAACGTCACCGCGCAGGCCTATCCGGCAACACTGGTGATCGCCGGCTACAACGACAGCCGCGTGCAGTACTGGGAAGCGGCCAAATGGGTGGCGAAACTGCGGGCGACCAAGACCGACGATAACGTGCTGCTGCTCAAGACCGAACTCGGCGCCGGGCACGGCGGGATGAGCGGGCGTTATCAGGGATTACGTGACGTAGCGCTCGAATACGCATTTGTTTTCAAGGTTCTGGGGTTGGCCTGAGGAACTCCGTCGGTCACTTGGGTCTTAATTCCAGACCCTTGTGGCGAGGGGATTTATCCCCGTTGGTCTGCGAAGCAGCCCCAAGAACTGCAAATTCGGTATCCCTGAAGTACCGTATTGGCAGGATTTGCGACTGCTGCGCAGCCGAGCGGGTCTTAATCCCCTCGCCACAAAAGCGTGTTCACACGGGATCCGTGTGAGGCCTTGAAATGTGAAAACAAAAAGACCGCAATGACATGTCAGAACCCACTCTACTGAACAACGAAATCCGTGACTGGCTGATGGACTGCGGCCTGTTCGATCAATTGCAGCTGGCGGACTTTGCCGCGGCCTCCGGCTACTTCAGCATCAGCACCGTGGCGCAAGGCGAGGCGATTTTCCACGAAGGCGATGCCGGCAGCTTCATGTGCATCATTCACACCGGGCAGGTCGCGGTGCAGAAAACCGGCGCCGACGGCCAGGTCATCACCATGGCCACCC
>NZ_QAIU01000065.1:0-4465 GCF_003061205.1 Pseudomonas sp. HMWF006 | reverse complement strand
ATCGCGTACCTTGTGATAAAGGTGCGTACCACCGACCGGGGCGGGCAGCGTCACCGAAGTGATGAACTCGCCGGGGCTGAGGCTGGTTTCGACGTTCGGTGTGTTACCCGGGAGCTGATGGAAATCGGCGATGGCGATGCTGCGGGTGGTGCCGTCCGGCTTCACCGTTTCCACCTGCGCGTCGAGTGCGCGCATGGCAATCGCCATGTCGCTGGGGTGGGTGGCGATGCAGGCGTCGCTGACACCGATCAATCCCAGTTGCCGACTGACCCCGCCAATCGCCGCGCAACCGCTGCCGGGCTGACGCTTGTTGCAGGCCTGATTGACGTCATAGAAGTACGGGCAACGTGTGCGTTGCAGCAGGTTGCCGGCGGTGCTGGCCATGTTGCGCAATTGGCCGGAGGCACCGGCGAGCAAGGCGCGGGAGAGCAGGGCGTAGTCGTTGCGCACGCGGTGGTCGGCGGCCAGGTCGGTGTTGCGCACCAGGGCACCGATGCGCAGTCCGCCGTCGGGCGTGGCTTCGATTTGATCCAGGCCCAAGTGGTTGACGTCGATCAGATGCAACGGGGTTTCGATGTCGAGTTTCATCAGGTCGAGCAGGTTGGTGCCGCCGGCGATGAACTTCGCGCCTTCGACCTGTGCCGCCAGCGCTGCGGCTGCGGCAGGGGAATCGGCGCGGCTGTAATTGAACGGTCTCATGCGGGCACCTGCGCGACTTCAGTGATGGCTTCGATGATGTTGGAGTAGGCGCCGCAACGGCAGATATTGCCGCTCATGCGCTCCTGGAATTCACTGGCGATCAGTTGCGGTGCTTCGGTCAGGCTGGGGCTGACGTGGCTGGGAATGCCCTCGCGAATCTCCTTGAGCACCGCCACCGCCGAGCAGATCTGCCCTGGCGTGCAGTAACCGCACTGGTAGCCGTCGTGCTTGATGAACGCGGCTTGCATCGGGTGCAGGCTGTCGGGCATGCCAAGGCCTTCGATGGTGGTGATCTCGCTGTTTTCGTGCATCACTGCCAGGGTCAGGCAGGCATTGATGCGGCGGCCATCGGCGATAACGGTACAGGCGCCGCACTGGCCGTGGTCGCAGCCTTTTTTGCTGCCGGTCAGGTGCAGGTGTTCGCGCAGCGCATCGAGCAGCGTGGTGCGGTTGTCGACCTCAAGGGCTTGAGGTTTACCGTTGACGTTGAGGGTTACTTTGGCCATGGCCGGTTGCTCCAGACTGGCCGCGTAGGCCTTGAGGCTAATGAAAGGCGGCATTGCAAACGCGGTGGCGGTCACCGCGCCGAGGATCAGGAATCTTCGTCGGGAAATCGTCATGCTTCGATTCCTCTCTGGCTTAATCAGGACGGCAGGGATTGAAGGCCCAATCGGGCGCGCCGGCATGCATGCCGGTCTCGTTCTTGAAATGACCTGCACGGAGGGGAAAAGGTTTTTGCGGATTTTCGCTATAGAGTTATGCGCAGAACTCATGAGTCTGCTGCGCGACTCAGCGCTCACTGGGGAGGGGGCTTGCTCCCGACAGCGTCGGATCAGTCAGCCTGTTGGCTGTATCACACAGCGCCTCCGCGAGCAGACCCTCACAAACGCCATCAACACCGGACTGATGCCGAGCTGTTCCGATGTGACCCGCTGCAGCCCGCCAAACAGCACGTTGGAGGCCGTGTCCGAAGCGGTCAACGCCACCCCGAGCCAACCAAGCAAGGTGCCGGACATCGGATAGAAAATCCCCGTCGCCGCGAATGCCAGGCCCATGGTCGCGTCCATCGCTGGCCAGTGAATCATCGGCGCTTTACCCGGTCTTATCTGCGGCTGCGCGCACCGCGTCCTGAAGGCGAGGGCAGCGTTGGCCGATTCCGTCGTCAAGACCTTGGTTTTAGGGAAGTGTTGAATGAAGCGCGTGACAACGATGCTGCTGACTGTGACTGCCGCCGTTTTGCTGGGTGGATGTGTGGCGGATTTTGATGAGGGTCACCGCCATGGCCGGCACTACGACCGCGATCACGAGCGTTATTACGATCATGACCGGCGCTGGGATGACCGGGATGACGACCGCCGTGATGGCCGTCGCTACTACCGCGATCGGGATGATGACTGACTGAATCCCGCGCTCCGCAAGAGGCTGGAATCGTGCGACGGGAGGGGCTGGACGCAATGATGGCAATTCAGTAGCATCGGCGTTTTTTTGCCCCTTCCCCTCAAGGATGATCATGTCTGTCGCTTGTTCGTTGCGTCGCTCACCCGTTGTTGTCGGTGCCGTTCTGTCGGCGCTTTTGCTGTCAGGCTGCACGCAGATGGGCACCTATCAGGATGCTGCCGATCCCGATGCCGCCAAGCTGCGCTTTGTTGCCAATACCGATAACGCGACGGTGGACTATTACGATGCCGAGCATTGCGACGGGCAGACCACCGGCATCATCAACAATCTGTTCATCGCCGACAGCCAGCGTCGGGTCGGCATGTCGGTGGCCCCGCCGGAAAAGGCCAGAGGCTATCTGGAAATCAAACTGCCGCCGGAAAAGGACATGTACCTGAAGGTCAACACTCAGGTCGGGTATGCGGTATGCGGGTCCGGTTTCACCTTCAAGCCGCAGCGTGGCA
Source organism: Pseudomonas sp. HMWF006 (assembly GCF_003061205.1). NCBI lineage: Bacteria > Pseudomonadati > Pseudomonadota > Gammaproteobacteria > Pseudomonadales > Pseudomonadaceae > Pseudomonas > Pseudomonas sp. HMWF006. The sequence continues at coordinate 1,865 of NZ_QAIU01000065.1, read as the reverse complement.
CGGAGTACGAACTGACCCTCGACCTCAAGGGGCGTCACTGCTCGACGCTGATGCAGCGTGTGCAGCGTATCGACGGCAAGGATGTACGCACACCGGTTGCGATCAAACGCGAAGGTCTGGCGGCCTGCGCCGGGCGCAATGCGATCTTCCCGAAACCGCCGGCGTTGCTGCCGGACACCCCGGAACGCACGGCCATGATCGACCGTATCGTCAATGGCAGCCTCTTTGTGGTGATGAAGTCTGGCGCAACGAAGCCGACGACGTTTACCCCGGAAAAGCTCGATTCGCTGATCAGTGAGCGCAAGGCCAAAATGAACATTGCCCTGCCGGACGATTACTGGACGCTGTACCGCCAGAATCTGGTGCAGTTCGATACCGAGAACGCCAGTAATGCCGACGAGGCGATCAAGCGCGCCAGCGACGAGTATCGCCAGCGTTTGCGCAGTGTCGATGACAAGCGCCTGAAAGATTGGTCTAGGCTCAAAGGCTCGGACGGTAAACAAGTTAACGCCGCGCCGAACGAAATGGAGACCGACATGATCATGTACTACTTCCAGTCGTCAAAAGGCGTGGTGGTTGAAACCGTCGGACGCCATCTCGAGCGCATGGCCAAGATGGATGCCCAGTACAACGTCTGCTCACGTTACGCCGACTGCTGGAAGCGCTGATCTCCGTAAGGCCGATGTGAAAAAGCCCACTGCGCCGAAACGGCCAGTGGGCTTTTTTGTGCGTGCTGCGATTAAAAGTGAGCGCTCGCCTGGACGCGGGATCGCGCAGGCAGCGAGGCCTCGAGATCCAGCAAATGGGTGGCGAGAATGTCGCTCAGAAAACGGAACTGATCGTTGAAACCGACCACTTCATTGCTGAAATGATTGCTGGCGGCAGGCATCAGCAGGTCTTCGAAATCTTCGTTGAACACCAGCGCCCGGGCTTTGTGCGACACCGCGTGCTGAGCGTAGTAGTTGCTGCCGAACACCGGGAAACTCACGGAGAGTGTGACGATGGTGTGAATCATGATGTGAACTCCTCGTTGTGTCTCGGATGGGTGGATCGTGCCTTTGAAGGGCGGCGGGTGGAAGGCAATCGTCGCAATGGTGAGTATTGATGGCGTTGATGGTTCGGGTTTCGGGCGGGCGATGAGGTCGGTGCATCCAGCATCAGGCTCGACTGACCCACCTATACTCAAGTCTGCCTCCCACTCATCTCAAGGAAAACCCCACCGTGGACCTGCGCGCACTGGTGGTTGCCGCACTGTTTCTGCTGGCCGGCTGTGCCACATCGGCGCGGGCCCCGGTGCCAGCGCCACAGGCCATCGTGGTGTCGCCGGCCACCTGGCAGCAGATCGACCGTGAAATCGTCAGCGCCTCGCAGCAGTCCACCGAGCAAGTCAAGGTTTTCGCCCGTGGTTCGATGGAACATTGGCGTACTCGCGTCTATCAGCAAACTGAAGAAAATTTCATCCCGTGGTTCAGCAGCTACTGGACCCAGGAATGGCTGTCGGTGAAGGTCAGCTGGTACACCCTCAACGCCGGTGGCGAGCAGGACGCCTCGGCCAAGCGCCTGGCGGCGTATCTGCTTGAGCAATATCAGGAAAGAGTGCTGGCGCCGGTGGCGGTCGAGATTGATCCGGACGCGATCCTCGGCCAGGCCACGGCGTTCTATGCACAACTGATGGCGCAGCAGATGCCGCTCATCGCCCGGCGTCATGGCGTGCCGGTTGCGCAGCTCAACGGGCGGTTGCAGAAGATCCCGGCGATCGCCCTCGGTCCGCCGCCGGCGCGGGATGCTTCGCTGTATCAGGTGGTCAGCACCGAACCGTTGAACACGCTACCGGCCTATGCGGCGCTGATCGACAAGATCCACAC
>NZ_QAIU01000608.1:2187-2647 GCF_003061205.1 Pseudomonas sp. HMWF006 | reverse complement strand
ATGTCCCAGTTGCCTTCTTCGGTGTAGAACTTCAGCGCAAAGCCAAGAGGGTCGCGCTCGGTATCAGCCGAGCCGCGCTCGCCGCCGACAGTGGAGAATCGCAGGAAAGTCGGGGTTTGTTTGCCTACCGATTCAAACAACTTGGCGCTGGTGTACTCGGTGATGTCACGCGTGACGGTGAACGTGCCGTAAGCGCCCGAACCTTTGGCGTGTACCCGACGCTCAGGAATGTTTTCACGGTTGAAGTGGGCAAGCTTCTCGATCAGATGAAAATCGTCGAGCAGCAGCGGGCCTCTAGGGCCGGCGGAGCGAGAATTCTGGTTATCAGCGACAGGTGCGCCACTGGCGGTCGTAAGCGTTTTGTTCTGGCTCATACGGTCTTCTTCCTCTGTCAGTCTTGGAACTGCCGGCTACTCGGCTTGGCGGGAAGTATTGATCATCCATGTGACAGCCACAAATT
>NZ_QAIU01000608.1:0-2177 GCF_003061205.1 Pseudomonas sp. HMWF006 | reverse complement strand
TCCCAGCACATAGTGACAACAGAACAATGTCGGAAGCTTGTACGAACCGCTCATTTTCTTGCAGGCACAAAAAACCGGGCACTAGGCCCGGTTCTTCGTTTCAGACTGACGTCTTACTCGGCGGATACAGCTTCGCCAGCAGTAGCACGATCAACCAACTCGACGTACGCCATAGGCGCGTTGTCGCCAGCGCGGAAACCGCACTTGAGGATGCGCAGGTAGCCACCCTCACGGGTAGCGTAACGCTTGCCCAGGTCGTTGAAGAGCTTACCAACGATAGCTTTCGAACGAGTACGGTCGAAAGCCAGACGGCGGTTAGCCAGGCTGTCTGTCTTGGCCAGAGTGATCAGCGGCTCGGCAACGCGGCGCAGTTCTTTGGCTTTTGGCAGAGTAGTTTTGATCAGCTCGTGCTCGAACAGCGACACCGCCATGTTTTGGAACATGGCCTTGCGGTGCGAGCTGGTGCGGCTCAGGTGACGCCCACTTTTACGATGACGCATGGTTCATTCCTTACCAAACACTACGTTCGGTGATTACGACGATCAGGCAGTCGCCTTGTCGTCCTTCTTAAGACTTGCAGGCGGCCAGTTGTCGAGGCGCATGCCGAGGGACAGACCGCGGGAGGCCAGAACGTCCTTGATTTCAGTCAAGGATTTCTTGCCCAGGTTCGGAGTCTTCAACAGCTCTACTTCGGTACGCTGAATCAGGTCGCCGATGTAGTAGATGTTTTCCGCCTTAAGGCAGTTAGCCGAACGTACAGTCAGTTCCAGATCGTCAACCGGGCGAAGCAGGATCGGATCGATCTCGTCTTCCTGCTCGACAACCACTGGCTCACTGTCACCTTTGAGGTCGACGAACGCAGCCAACTGCTGTTGCAGGATGGTTGCAGCGCGGCGGATAGCCTCTTCAGGATCCAGAGTACCGTTGGTTTCCAGATCAATAACCAGCTTGTCCAGGTTGGTACGCTGCTCGACACGGGCGTTTTCCACCACGTATGCGATACGGCGAACCGGGCTGAACGAAGAGTCGAGCTGCAAGCGACCGATGCTGCGGCTTTCGTCTTCATCGCTCTGACGCGAGTCGGCTGGTTCATAACCACGACCACGAGCTACGGTGAGCTTCATGTTCAGGGCGCCGTTAGACGCCAGGTTAGCGATTACGTGATCGGGATTAACGATCTCGACATCATGATCCAGCTGAATATCGGCAGCGGTAACCACCCCCGAACCCTTCTTCGACAAGGTCAGCGTAACTTCGTCACGACCGTGCAGCTTGATGGCCAGACCTTTAAGGTTCAACAGGATTTCAATTACGTCTTCCTGTACACCTTCGATGGCGCTGTACTCGTGGAGCACACCGTCAATCTCGGCCTCGACTACTGCGCAGCCGGGCATTGAGGACAACAGGATGCGGCGCAGCGCGTTGCCCAGGGTGTGGCCAAAACCACGCTCGAGAGGCTCGAGAGTGATCTTGGCGCGGGTTGGACTGACAACCTGCACATCAATGTGGCGGGGTGTCAGGAACTCATTTACCGAAATCTGCATGGATGCACCTATTTTCTAGCCCTTACTTGGAGTAGAGCTCGACAATCAGGCTTTCGTTGATGTCGGCGGACAGATCACTGCGAGCAGGAACGTTCTTGAAAACGCCCGACTTCTTCTCAGTGTCTACTTCTACCCATTCTACGCGGCCACGTTGGGCACACAGATCGAGAGCTTGGACAATGCGAAGTTGGTTTTTTGCTTTCTCGCGAACTGCAACCACGTCACCAGCACGAACCTGATACGACGGAACGTTTACGGTCTGACCGTTAACGCTGATCGACTTGTGCGATACCAGCTGGCGGGATTCGGCACGAGTCGAACCAAAGCCCATACGGTATACGACGTTGTCCAGACGGCATTCGAGCAGTTGCAGCAGGTTTTCACCGGTTGCACCTTTCTTGCCAGCAGCTTCTTTGTAGTAGCCGCTGAACTGACGCTCGAGAACGCCGTAGATACGACGGACCTTCTGCTTTTCACGCAGTTGGGTGCCGTAATCGGACTGGCGACCGCGGCGTTGGCCGTGGATACCAGGTGCTGCTTCAATGTTGCACTTCGATTCGATCGCGCGCACGCCGCTCTTCAGGAAGAGATCGGTGCCTTCGCGACGAGCGAGTTTGCATTTTGGACCAATGT
>NZ_QAIU01000607.1:4526-6569 GCF_003061205.1 Pseudomonas sp. HMWF006 | reverse complement strand
CCACGGAAACGCCAGGAATCTCGTCGCCCGGCTGATCCTTCCACCATTCCCCGGCGGTCAGCTTGTTGCCGGCCGGCAGGTCGGCGGCCCACGTCAGACTGAGATCGCGCTGAATGGCGCGGTCGCCGGCCGAATCCTTGCTGACGATCTGCTGCACTGCTTCGTCGTTGATGCTGATCAGGCGTCCTGGCACCACCGGGTACAGGGGCGCTGCTTGCGCGGACACGTTGACCAAATGATCGGTGAAGGCCTGTTTGTCCGCCGGCAGGATGTTCAGGGCAAAGTAGTTCGGGGCGTTTTTCGGCAACTGGTTCTGCCAGGTGTCGAGCAGTTCACCACGCAGCAGGGCGATCAAGGCCATCGACAACAGAATCAAACCGAACGCCAATGCTTGCCCGGCGGCGGCCAGTGGATGACGCAACAACTGGCCAAGGCCCAGGCGCCACGGCAGGGAGGCGCGGGCCAGCAGGCGGCGCAAACTGTTGAGCAGCAACAGTAGCAATCCACCCAGAATGACCGCCGCTACCACACCGCCGCCGAGCAGGGCGAAGGTCAGCAGCAGGTCCAGGCTCAGGCGCCACATGATCAGGCCGAGGGCGCCCAGGGCTGCGCCGTAAACCATCCAGGTGCTCGAAGGAATCGGCAGCATGTCGCGGCGCAGTACGCGCAGCGGCGGTACACGTCCCAACGCGGCGAGCGGTGGCAGGGCGAATCCGGCCAGCGCCACCAGTCCGGTGCCGATCCCGGCAATGGCCGGGAACACTCCGCCCGGTGGCACATCACTTGGCAGCAGGTCATGCAGCAACGCGAACAGACCCAGTTGCGCCAGCCAGCCGAGCAGCGCGCCGCTGAGGGCGGCAAGCAGCCCGAGCGCCGTCAGCTGCAGGCTGAACAACACCATGGTTTCCCGGCGCGACAGACCCAGGCAGCGCAACAAGGCACTGGCGTCGAAGCGGCGACTGGCAAAGCGATTCGCCGACAACGCCACGGCCACCCCGGCCAGCAGCACCGCCACCAGACTGGCCATGTTCAGATAACGCTCGGCTTTGCCCAGCGCGCCGCCAATCTGCCGATTGCCGTCACGGGCATCCTGAATCCGCTGGTTCGCCGCCAGCCCCGGTTTGATCAATTGCCGATAGGTTTCCAGCGCCTGCGGTTCACCGCGCCAGAGTTCGCGGTAGCTCACGCGACTGCCGGGCTGGACCACGCCAGTGGCGGCGAGATCATCGAGGTTGATCATGACCCGTGGCGTCAGGCTGTAGAAGTTGCCGGCGCGGTCCGGTTCGTAGGTCAGCACGCGCGTCAGCTTCAACGTCTTCATGCCGACGTCGATGCTGTCGCCGATCTTCAGGTCCAGTGCGGTCAGCAGGCGCGCCTCGACCCAGGCCTCACCGGGTTGCGGTTCACCGCCAGACACTTCGACAGCGAATGGCGCCGGGGCGCTCTTCAGTTCACCGCGCAAGGGATAGGCGCGATCGACCGCTTTGATGCTCGATAGCTGAATGCCGTTGTCGGTAGCAATGACGCTGGAAAACTCCACGACCTGCGCGTGATTCAAGCGCAGCTCGGTGCCGCTGCGGATCTGTTCCTCGCGTGCCGGCGAGCTGCCTTCCAGCACCAGGTCGGCGCCCAGGAACTCGGTGGCGCGCAGCATCATGGCGCCATTGAGGCGGGCACCAAAGTAGCCGATGGCGGTACTGGCCGCCACGGCGACCACCAGTGCGAAGAACAACACGCGCAACTCCCCGGCGCGGGCATCGCGCAGCAGTTGGCGAATGGCGAGGCTGAACAGGCGCAACAGCGGCAGACGTGCCATCAAGGCTCCAGAGGGGCGACCAACAGCCCGGCTTCAAGTCGGATCAGACGCCGGCAGCGATGGGCCAGGCGTTCGTCATGGGTCACCAGCACCAGGGTGGTGCCGCGTTCCTTGTTCAATTCGAACAGCAAGTCGCTGATGCGCTCGCCGGTGTGGCTGTCGAGGTTGCCGGTGGGTTCGTCGGCGAACAGCACATCCGGCTCGGCAGCGAACGCACGGGCAATGGC
>NZ_QAIU01000607.1:4165-4516 GCF_003061205.1 Pseudomonas sp. HMWF006 | reverse complement strand
CATGACGTTTTCCAGTGCGTTGAGGCTGTCGAGCAACTGGAACGACTGAAAGACGAAGCCGACGTGTTCGGCGCGGATGCGCGCGCGCTGGTCTTCGTCGAGATTGCTCAGGCCCTGGCCGGCGAGAATGACTTCGCCACTGCTCGGCAGGTCGAGGCCGGCGAGCAGGCCGAGGAGGGTGGACTTGCCGGAACCGGACGCGCCGACGATGGCCAGGCTGTCGCCCTTGTTCAGTTCCAGGCTGAGTTCGTGCAGGATAGTCAGTTCACCTTCCGCGCTGGGAACCACTTTGCTGAGGTTCTTCGCGGTGAGAATGCTTGCGCCCATGGAGAATCCGATGCGTGTGTGGTT
>NZ_QAIU01000607.1:3406-4155 GCF_003061205.1 Pseudomonas sp. HMWF006 | reverse complement strand
GTCCTGATCGTTGGCGATAGTATCAGCGCCGGTTTCGGACTGGATACCCGGTTGGGGTGGGTATCGCTGCTCGAGCAACGGCTCAAACAGGAGGGTTTCGACGATAAAGTCGTTAACGCCTCCATCAGCGGCGACACCAGTGCCGGAGGCCAGGCACGGCTGCCGGCGCTGCTTGCAGAGCATAAGCCGGAACTGGTGATCCTTGAGTTGGGCGGCAACGATGGCCTGCGCGGAATGCCGCCAACGCAATTGCAACAAAACCTTGCGGCGATGATCGACAGCTCGCGCCAGAGTGGCGCCAAGGTGCTGTTGCTCGGCATGCAGCTGCCTCCCAACTACGGCAAGCGCTACACCGATGCCTTTGCCGAGGTTTACGGCAAACTCGCCGACGAGAAGAAGATCCCGCTGGTACCGTTTTTCCTCGACGGCGTCGGCGGTCATCCGGACCTGATGCAGGCCGATGGTCTGCACCCGGCAGCCGGGGCTCAGGGCAAGTTGCTGGAAAATGTCTGGCCGACGCTAAAACCGCTGTTATGAGGCTTTTCTAGTGGCAGGCTTTCGGCTAATGTGGCGCCCCCTTATTTGGAGCCCCCAATGCCGCGTTCTGCCTGGTCCCTGTTTGCCTACCAACTGATCGAGCCTGACGAACAGCTGGATCTGTTCGCCTGCCAGGAAGTGCGGGTGCATCTGGTGACCCGTCAGCTGGAACTCGGCGGCTCGGCGGATCGCACCTTGTGCGGCAGTCTGCT
>NZ_QAIU01000607.1:0-3382 GCF_003061205.1 Pseudomonas sp. HMWF006 | reverse complement strand
GAGCCGTCCGGTGCGGGAGCGGGCTTGCTCCCATCCAAAGCACCTTGTCGCCTGCTGCGGGGTGGTCTCCCCGAATTCCCAAGGTGCGGTGTACAATCGCGCACTTATACCCTTGATGATCATGCAAAGGATTTTCCGGATGTTGCCGCGCTTTCCTGCCGTCACCCGCTGCCTGTCACTTGCCGCCCTGTGTGTGGCCGGTCCCGTTGCTGCATTGGAGTTTCCCCTGCCACCCCCCGGTGAAGACATCATCGGTCAGGTCCAGGTGATCAAAGCCAAGTACGAAGACACCTTCGCTGACCTGGGAACCAAATACGATCTGGGTTATTCGGAAATGGTCGCCGCCAACCCGGGCGTCGATGCGTGGTTGCCGGGCGCCGGTACCGAAATCGTCCTGCCGACGCGCTTCATCCTGCCGCCGGGGCCGCGCGAGGGCATCGTGATCAACCTCGCCGAATACCGCCTCTATTACTACCCGAAAGGCCGCAACGTGGTGTACACCTTCCCATTGGGTATCGGTCGTGAAGGCTGGGGTTCGCCAATCGCGCACACCTCCATCACTGCGAAGACGCCGAACCCGACCTGGACGCCTCCGGCCTCGATCAAGGCCGAGCACGCCGCTGACGGCGATCCGTTGCCGAACGTGGTGCCGGCCGGCCCGGATAACCCGCTGGGGCCGTTCAAGTTCACCCTCGGCACGCCGGGCTACCTGATCCACGGTTCGAACAAGAAGTTCGGTATCGGCATGCGCACCAGTCACGGCTGCTTCCGCATGTTCAACAACAACGTGCTGGAGATGGCCAGCATGGTGCCGGTCGGTACTTCGGTACGCATCCTCAACGATGCCTACAAGTTCGGTCGCAGTGGCGGCAAGGTCTACCTGGAAGCGCACACGCCTATCGACGACAAGGGCAACCCGTCGGTGGTCGACAAGCACACCGCGGTGATCAACGCGATGCTCAAGCGTGACGACATCACCAACAACCTGCGTATGAACTGGGATGTGGTGCGTGATGTGGTCGCGGCTGAAGATGGCTTGCCAACCGAGATCGGCACGCCGAATACCTCGGCGCCGATTGTCTCGAGCGCGCCGATCGACCTGCAGCAGTAAGGTCTGGTCCGAACCCGTCGATGCGTCAGGCGTCGACGGGTTTTTTATTGCCCGGACGAAAGTGCGGGCAATAAAAAAGCCGACCCAAAAAATGGGTCGGCTTGATAACAATCCCGAGGGATTATTACTTGCGGCTAGCTTTGTCCAGCATACGCAGAGCACGCTCGTTAGCTTCGTCAGCAGTCTGTTGTGCTTTTTGAGCAGCAGCCAGAGCTTCATCAGCTTTACGGTATGCTTCGTCTGCACGAGCCTGGGCGCGAGCAGCTGCGTCTTCAGTAGCGGTCAGACGTGCTTCGGTTTCTTTCGATGCGCTGCTGCAACCGGTAGCCAGAACTGCGGCCAGAGCCAGAGCAGAGAATTTCAGAACGTTGTTCATCGTGTTCCCCTTCAAGGACTTTCAAATTAAGTGGCTGTCTCCTCACGATTGAGGAAATAGCCGGCGTACATACTACCCATTACTTGTAGTAAGTAAACTGACGTAGCGCAAGAAGCAAAAAAAATTGTAGGCGTTGATTCTTTTTCGAGCAACTTTTAACAGGTTGTATAAAAAACACACAGCTGCAAGCCCCGCGCCGAGCGAGTTAATGAGAAAAAGTTCCCTTGGTCGCGTGCTGTTTTCGCAGTCTTGGCTAAAGTCTGACTAGATGACTTCGTCTACACTTTTGTTTCGGTTTTGCGTGCTGCTTCGCTTATCTTTGTCCATGTTGAGGTGACTTTAAAAAAGGCGCTGCGTCTTAAGTCTCAACATCCGGCAATGTTCAGGTGCATCGATCGGGAAGAGGGGCTCCCGCACGATCCCTGCGTCCAACGGAGCAACCCCCGTCAACCACCCGTGATGACGAGTGCACCTTGAGCATTTTTGCCAATGGTGCCTACTATTTATCAGGTGCTCGGTTGCGCGAGATCGGTGTGGCTCTTCTCGGTGTCCATCAGGCACGGGGTGGCGTAGTTGTTCCTTCGCCGGAAAAACATCGGTAAGGTAGGGGTCAGAATCCAAGACCCGCGAGGAGTAGTGATGAGCGAGGCGTTGTCCATCCACCATGACCAGGCTGGTCATCAGTTCGAGACCAATGTGGACGGTCATCGTGCCTACCTGACATACATGGATCTGGGGAAACAGACCCTGGATATCTATCGCACGTTCGTGCCCAATGCCTTGCGTGGTCGTGGCATTGCCGCAGCGCTGACGGAAAGCGCGCTGCAGTACGCCGAAGAAATGGGCTACACGGTGATTCCGTCGTGCTCCTACGTCGAGCGCTACATGGAACGTCATCAGCGCCGCGCCGCGAAGATCTAATCGAACACACACAAAAACGCCGGGCAATGCCCGGCGTCTTTTTATGCCTGCGAAACCTGGATCAGCTGCGCTGACGTTTCGGCAACACGTCCTTGAGCTTGGCGTGCATGCTGCGCAGGGTGTTCTCGGTGGCGGACCAGTCGATGCAGGCATCGGTGATCGACACGCCGTATTGCAGGTCGGCGAGGTCTTTTGGAATCGCCTGGCAACCCCAGTTCAGGTGACTCTCGACCATCAGGCCGATGATCGACTGATTGCCTTCGAGGATCTGGTTGGCGACGTTTTCCATCACCAGCGGCTGCAAGGCCGGATCCTTGTTGGAGTTGGCGTGGCTGCAATCGACCATGATGTTCGGCTTGATCTTCGCCTTGTCCAGCGCCTGCTCGCACAGGGCGACGCTGACCGAATCGTAGTTCGGCTTGCCGTTACCACCGCGCAGCACCACGTGACCGTAGGCGTTGCCCTTGGTGGTGACGATCGACACGCCACCTTCCTGGTTGATACCGAGGAAACGGTGCGGGCTGGACACCGACTGCAGCGCGTTGATCGCCACGGTCAGGCCGCCATCGGTGCCGTTCTTGAAGCCAACGGCCGAAGACAGGCCGGAAGCCATTTCACGGTGGGTCTGGGATTCGGTGGTGCGCGCGCCGATGGCCGACCAGCTGATCAGGTCCTGCAGGTACTGCGGGGAGATCGGGTCGAGGGCTTCGGTGGCGGTCGGCAGGCCTTTTTCGGCCAGATCCAGCAACAGCTGGCGACCGATGTGCAGACCGTCCTGAATCTTGAACGAGTCGTCGAGGTACGGATCGTTGATCAGACCTTTCCAGCCGACGGTGGTGCGCGGCTTCTCGAAGTACACCCGCATGACCAGATACAGGGTGTCGGAGACTTCCTCCGCCAGCACCTTGAGGCGATCGGCGTATTCGTGGGCGGCCTTGATGTCGTGGATCGAACACGGGCCGATCACTACGAAC
>NZ_QAIU01000606.1:2262-11537 GCF_003061205.1 Pseudomonas sp. HMWF006 | reverse complement strand
CCCCAGAGCAAGGCAATCCAGCCGGCAATGGCCAGATAGGGTCCGAAGGGGATCGGCGTCGAGGTTTTCTCGTCGCGCAACCGCAGCAGAATCACCCCGACAATCGCGCCGACCAGCGATGACAACAGGATGGTCAGCGGCAGAATCTGCCAGCCGCCCCACGCCCCGAGCAGCGCCAGCAGCTTGAAGTCTCCGTGACCGATGCCGTCCTTGCCGGTCAGCAACTTGAACAGCCAGAACACCGACCACAGCGCCAGGTAACCGGCCACTGCTCCCCACAGCGCGTCGTGCAGCGGCACGAACAGACTGAAACTGTTGACGATCAACCCCAGCCACATCAGCGGCAGCACCAGTACATCGGGCAGCAGTTGATGCTCGGTGTCGATCAGGCTCATCGCCAGCAAGCCCCAGGTGAGGACGATCAACAGGGCGGCTGGCCAGCCGAAGCCCAGGTGCCAGGCAATGAACGCTGACAACAGACCGCACGCCAGTTCCGTCAGCGGGTACCGTTTGCTGATGGACCCGCCGCACGCCGAGCAGCGCCCGCGCAGGCACAGATAGCTGACCAGCGGAATGTTTTCCCAGGCGCGGATCCGGTGCGCGCAGTGCGGGCATTCAGAGTGCGGCAGCATCAGGTTGTAAGTCGGCAGCGGCGATCCGCCGGGCAGACCGAGAACGTCCTGCGCCTGCTGGCGCCAATCGCGCTCAAGCATTTTCGGCAGACGCCAGACCAGCACATTGAGAAAACTGCCCACCACCAGACCCAATAGCAGGGCGGTGCACACAAAGGCCAGCGGATACAGACTGAAGAGTTCGTCGATAGGCATGTCAGATCGCTGAGCCGAGTTGGAAGATCGGCAGGTACATGGCCACCACCAGACCACCGACGATCACGCCGAGGACCACCATGATGAACGGCTCCATGAGGCTGGTGAGGTTGTCGACCATGTTATCCACTTCGTCCTCATAAAAACCTGCGACCTTGTCGAGCATCTCGTCGAGCGCACCGGACTCTTCACCGATGGCGGTCATTTGCACGGCCATATTCGGAAAGACCCCGGTGGTGCGCATCGAGAAATTCAGTTGCATGCCGGTGGACACGTCCTGGCGAATGCGCAGCACTGCGCGTTTGAACACCACGTTGCCGGTGGCCCCGGCCACCGAATCGAGTGCTTCCACCAGCGGCACACCGGCGGCAAACGTGGTCGACAGGGTACGGGCGAAACGAGCGACAGCGGACTTGTACATCAACGTGCCCACCAACGGCAGTTTCAACAGCCAGGTGTCGCGACGGTCGCGCAACGCCTGGGACGTTTTCAAGGCATGGCGGGTACCGAAAAACGCTGCCACCAATGCCCCGAGAATCGCCCACCACCATTGCTGCATGAACTCCGAAAGGCTGATCACCATCAGCGTGAAGGCCGGCAGTTCGGCACCGAACCCGGAGAACACCGACTGGAATTGCGGCACTACTTTCACCAGCAGGATCCCGGTCACGACGGCCGCTACCAGTACCACGGCGGTCGGATAGGTCATGGCCTTCTTGATCTTGGCCTTGAGGCTTTCGCTTTTTTCCTTATAGGTGGCGACGCGATCGAGCAACGTATCGAGTGCGCCGGACTGCTCGCCGGCATCCACCAGGTTGCAATACAGCTCGTCGAAATATTTCGGCTTCTTGCGCAGGGACGTGGCGAAGCTGTTGCCGGCCGCGACCTCCTGTTTGACCTCATCCACCAGTTTGCGCATGGCCGGGTTTTCGAAGCCTTCGCCAATGATGTCGAACGACTGCAGCAGCGGCACGCCGGCCTTCATCATCGTTGCCATCTGCCGGGTGAACAGGGCGATGTCCTGAGCCTTGATGCGTTTGCCGAAGCTCAACAGCGAGGCGGACTTCTTGCGTACCTTGCCGGGGTTGATGCCTTGCTTGCGCAATTGCGCCTTGATCAGTGCCGGGTTTTGCCCGCTCAGTTCACCGGTGACCTTGGTGCCTTTACGGTCCGTGCCTTCCCAGGCGTAGACGCTTATTTTTGCTGCCTTGACCGCCATGTTCAGTCCTTGGTGACCCGGTTGATTTCTTCAAGGCTGGTGATGCCTTGCATGGCCTTGCGCAGGCCCGACGTGCGCAGGTTGTCGAAGCCGTCGCGGCGCATCTGGGTGTCGATTTCCAGCGAGTTGCCTTCGGCCATGATCAGCCGTTGCAGCTCGGGGGTGTTTTTCACCACTTCATAAATCCCCACGCGTCCCTTGTAACCGCCGTTGCAGTGATCGCAACCGACCGGCTCATAGATCGTGAAACTGCCGATCTGTTCCGGTGGGAACCCTTCCTTGATCAGGGTTTCGCGGGGGATCTCGATCGGCTTCTTGCAATGACTGCACAATTTGCGCGCCAGGCGCTGGGCAATGATCAGGCTGACCGAGGTGGCGATGTTGAAACCGGGAATGCCCATGTTGTGCAGACGCGTCAGGGTTTCTGCAGCGCTGTTGGTGTGCAGGGTCGAGAGCACCAGGTGACCGGTCTGCGCTGCCTTGATGGCGATCTCGGCGGTTTCCAGATCGCGGATTTCACCGACCATGATCACGTCCGGGTCCTGACGCAGAAACGAGCGCAGGGCCTGGGCAAAATCCAGGCCTTGTCTGGGATTGACGTTGACCTGGTTGATACCTTCCATGTTGATCTCCACCGGGTCTTCAGCGGTGGAAATATTGATGTCGACGGTATTGAGAATATTCAGGCCGGTGTACAGCGACACGGTTTTTCCTGACCCGGTCGGGCCTGTTACCAGGATCATGCCCTGTGGTTGCTTGAGCGCCGCCATGTACAGCTCTTTCTGCGCTGGCTCGTAACCCAGTGCATCTATGCCGATCTGCGCGCTGGACGGGTCGAGGATCCGGATCACCACTTTTTCGCCCCACAGGGTCGGCAGGGTGTTGACCCGGAAATCAATCGACTTGCTCTTCGACAGGCGCATCTTGATCCGCCCGTCCTGAGGTTTGCGCCGCTCCGAGATGTCGAGACTGGCCATGACTTTCAGGCGTGCGGCGATGCGCCCGGCCAGTTGAATCGGTGGCTTGGCCACCTCGCGCAGAATGCCGTCGGTGCGCACCCGCACCCGGTAGTTCTTTTCGTAGGGCTCGAAGTGCAGGTCGGAAGAGCCGCTCTTGATCGCATCGAGCAACATCTTGTGAACGAAGCGCACCACCGGCGCATCGTCGGCGTCGAGCCCGCCGATGGCGTCCTGCTTGCTGTCGTCGATGGACTCGACATCGAGGCCGTCGAGATCGACATCGGCCATGTCTTCCAGGCCACTGGCATGGGTATCGAAGAACTTTTCGATGGCATCGGTGAGCTTGTCGTCCTCGACCAGAATCGCTTCGGTGCTCAACCCGGTGCTGAACTGGATATCGTTGATCGCTTGATGATTGCTCGGGTCGGAAATGCCCACGAACAGTTTGTTGCCACGCCGCCACAGCGGCAGGGCGTGGTGCTGGCGTACCAGTTTTTCGCTGACCAGCCCTTTGGGCTGGGTTTCCTTGTCGAGGCAATTGAGGTCGAGGAACGCCATGCCGAAATGCTCGGAAGCGATCTCGGCCACCTGTGAGCTTTTCACCAGTTTGTTCTGCACCAGATAACTGACCAGCGACAGGCGATTGCGCTGGGCCTGTTGCCAGGCTTGCTGGGCGCTTGTCTCCGTCAACAGTTGCGCCTGCACCAGTTGCTTGGCCAGACCGCTCAGAGCGATGTCATTCATGGGGATTCCGCACGCTTGCCGTTCATGACTTATAGCCTAGTCAAGTGACAGCGCCAAACACGGCCGGCGCAGGTGACAAAAAGTGTCAGATAGTGCGGTTGCAGGCTGTAGGAAATGGCGTTGCAGGCGCTTCGCGTCGAATGAACGGGGCTTTGCAGGCATTGGCATGGCCTATGCTCCGTCCCTTGCAGATCATGAGAATTCGACTCATGCATGGAGCGTGTCTATGAAAAAACAACAAGGTTTCACTCTGATCGAGTTGCTGATCGTGGTAGCGATCATCGGGATTCTGGCGACCATCGCCTTGCCGCAGTACACCAAGTATCAGGCGCGGTCGAAGGTGACGGCGGGGCTGGCGGAAATCAGTGCGCTGAAGGTGCCTTTCGAGGACACCATCAATCAGGGGACTGACCCGACCAGTACCTTGGTCACTGGCGCTGCGACGTACACCACGACCAATTGCGGCACGGTGAGTGTGTCGGGCACGGCGTCATCCGGGGCCGGCACCATTGTTTGCACATTGGCCAATGCGCCGGGCCCTGTGTTGGGCAAAACCATCACGCTGACCCGCACGGGCGCTGCGACAGGGACTACGGCCGGGGTCTGGAGTTGTGCCTCTACCGTCAACCCCGATTACGCGCCTAAAGGTTGCCCGGGCAGCGGGGCTTGATACAGGCCTTCGTCGAATAAAATGCCCCGCTTTGCGGGGCATTTTCATTGCCTTTCCCCAAATAAAAGTTTCAATAATTTCAGCGTCTTAGGAACTTTTCAAAAAACCGCAACTTGCATGCGACTTTACGTCGAGTCATGCAAATTGCATGAATCCGGAAATTTACATAATTCTTAACTCATTGATTTTTATGATTTTTTATCATTGTCAAAAGTTGGCACAACGTTCGCAACTACCTGAGTAACCCTGCTGACAAGACAACCAGCAGACTTTCCAGAAAAACAGGAGTTACTCGTATGAAGAAGTTCGCTATCACTGCCGCTGCTGCTACCGCGCTGACCCTGACTATGGCCTCCGGCGCATTTGCACAAACCACCCAGTCGACCCAGGCTCCAATGACGCTGGCCGCTGGTGAGATGACCAAGGCTAAAGAAGCTACTTCCGATACCTGGATCACTACCAAAGTCAAAAGCGACCTGGTAACCGAAAAAGGCATCCCTGGTACTGACATCAAAGTCGAAACCAACAAAGGTGTTGTATCGCTGTCGTCGACTGTAGCTGTAACTGAATCTCAGAAAGCTACCGCTGTAGCGATCACCAAAAAAATCAAAGGCGTCAAAGCGGTTTCCGCTGACGGCCTGAAAGCCGAGTAAGGCATGACTTCTCGCCTGGACCGGGAGAAGGCGCGACAGACGGGCCGAGTAATACGTCTGCCGCAACTTTAGAGTTCATGCGAACGGTCACACGGATGTGACCATTGCGGGCCCCGGCACTTGTGTCGGGGCCTGTTCTATTTCAGGAGCACCACAAAACAGCTGTAGGCGTGAGCAGGCTCACTCCTGCAAGGGCAATCGGTGCGGCTCAGTTACCGCGCTTGCTGTTGATCTGCCGCAGGCGATTGCCTTCAAAGCGCAGGTACTGGTACATACCGTTGCTCGGGCCGTAGGTCCATTCCTCGACCTGAAACTCTTCGCGGCGATTGGCGCTGCGCTTGTAGCCGAGGGCATCGCGGCTGATCGGCTCGCCACACTTCTGCAGCACTTCGCTGGCGCGGTCGCCGAGGCTGACCAGCTGGCTGCCGCAGCGTAAAGTGTCGGACGCCAAGGCATGGCCCACAGTGAACGTCAGTAGCAAAGCGGGTAGCCACTTGATGTTCATCATTCGGCATCCAGGTGCATTTGCGTCACGACCCGGCCATCGCTTTCGGCTTCGCCCAGGTTGGCGTCGATGAAGTAAACGCGGTCGTCCGCCAGTTGGCCTTTGTCGACGAGGTAATCCTTGATACTGCTGGCGCGGTCCTGGCCCAGTTGACGCAGCAGTACATCACTTGCGCCCCAGAACGTGATCAAGCCTGCACGCATCTTCGCCGTGCGTTCTTCCTTGCCCAGATCCTTCCATTCGGCGGGCGGCTGGGTTTTCAGACGCGTGCGGTAGATGCCTTCGAGCAACGGACCTTTCTCGTCGTCCGGTACTTGCAGGAGCGACGCCTGAGCCGGCACCTTGTCGCCGCGGCGCTGGAGCATCTTGTAGTAGTTGTACTGGTATTCGCGTTCCAGCCGTTGCTCGGCAAGCAGCGGGCCGTCGCTGCTTTTGGCGGCGGTGCCTTCGATTTCCAGGCGCAGGGCCGGGCGTTCCTTGAGCGCCTTGGCCAACTTGTCCAGTGCAGCTTCGGCATCCTTGCTCAGTTCACTGGAGCCCGGCGCGAAGGACACGGTGCCGAGGTCTTCGGAACTGCCACCGCTGATCAGCCCGCCAATCATCTTGAACGGCGCCGCAGCGGCTTTGACAATCAGGTTGCGCAAGGTCTGCCAGACAATCGGCATCACGCTGAACTGTGGATTGTTCAGGTCGCCGGTCACCGGCAGTTCGATGGAAATCTTGCCATCGACGTCCTTGAGCAAGGCGATCGCCAGTTTCAACGGCAGGCTCACGGCATCCGGACTGTCGACTTTTTCACCCAGTTGTAGCTGTTCGACCACCACTTTGTTCTCGGCCTTGAGCTGGCCCTTGGTGATCAGGTAATGCAGGTCGAGGTTGAGCCGGCCCTTGCGGATGCGGTAGCCGGCGAACTTGCCGGAGTAGGGCGTCAGGGTGGTCAGCTCGACCCGTTTGAAGCTGGTGGCGATGTCGAGGCTGGCCATCGGGTCGAACGGGTTGACCGCCCCTTTGATGGTGACCGGTGCATAGCGGTCGACCTTGCCTTTGATGTCGACGCTGGCCGGTTTGGCCTGGCGACTGTCGATGGTGCCGATCTGGCCATTGAGCTGTTGAATCGCGGTGGCGAAATTCGGCGTCAGGCTGAAGTCGGCGAAGTTGGCTGAACCGTCATTGATGGCGATGCCGCCGATGTGAATGCCCAGCGGTTTGGCGTTGCCGGCCGGTTTGGCAGCGGTGCCTTTCGTCCCGCTGTCGGCGGGCTGCGGGATCAGCAGGTCGTCGATGTTGGTCGTGCGATCGTCGTTGATCATGAACCGCGCATAGGGCTGGAACAGGTTGACCTTGTCGATCGACAGGCTGTCGCCGTGTTGATAGTTCAGGCCTTCGACCACCACTTGTTGCCACTTGAGGAAGTCGCGGGTTTTCAGAGTGTCGAGGGTGTGCAACTGATCTATCTGCGCACGTCCGGTCACGCTGAGGGCCAGCGGCTCGGTGCTCTTGAGGTTGACCTTCAGATCACTGCCGAGCATGCCGCTGCGCAGTTCGAGGCGAATGAATGGGTTGATGTAGGACTGGGCGACGCGCAGGTCGATGTCCTGGGTTTTGACATTGAGCTGCGCGGTGACCGGGGCGAGATTGACGGTGCCGTCGGCCGTGATCTTGCCTTGTTTGCCCAGGCCGCTGTCGAGTTTGAGCTTGAAGGGCGAACCGTTGAGGCTGTCGAAATCCTGCAGATCGACATTCAGCGGCGTGACATCCAGGGCCACCGCCGGCTTTGCAGAACGGTCGGCGAGGTGGACCGTGTAGTTACGCAATTGCACGTCTTTGAGCAGCACTTGCCAGGGCTTGCTCGGTGCCGGCGTTGCTTTCGGCGAGTCGGCGGCTGCCGGGGTATTGGCAGGTTCCGCTGCCGCTTTGGCAGCTGGCCTGGAGGGTTGGCTGGCGAACAGTTTCTGCCAGTCCAGTTGACCGTCGGCTTCGAGCGCGGCCCAGGTTTCCAGTTTGTTGCTGCGGATTTTGCCGACCACCACTTGCTGTCTGGCCAGGTCGATCGAGGTTTCGCTGACATCGAGGCGTTCAAGTCTTGCCAGCGGGCGTCCGTCCGGTGCCTTGATCGCGAACGGCGCAATGCTCACTGTTACGTCGTTCAGCAGCAGTTCGGTTTCTTTCGACAGATTGAGTTTGTACGTGGTGCTGAGGCTGAGCACACCGTCTTCGAGCACCAGCGGCACGGCGTCACGCACATAGGGCCAGAAGGCTTTCATCTTGCCGTCGGTGATTTTCAGTGTCCCTTCGGAGGTGAACGGGATCAGGCTGAAGTTGCCCTTCCAGTCGATCTGCCCACCCGCCGGGCCGACCGCTACGAGCGTCATGTCGGCATTGTCTTCGGGCAGGGTGCTGAGGTTCTTCAGTTCGAAGTCGAGCTTGTCGTAGAGGAACTCGATCGGCTCGCTCGGCCGGGCGTCCTCGAAATGCACATTGCCGCCGGCCAGCTGGATGCGGTCGATGCGCAGCGGGAACGGCTTGGCGTTCGGGTCGGCCGGGGTCGGTTCGCTGGCGGGGAGTTTGAACAGGCCCAGCAGGTTCAGCTGACCGTCTTTGGCGAAGAGGATTTCGGTCTTGGGTTTGTCCAGTTCGATGTCGGCCAGGTGCAGCGCTTTGGTCCACAGGCTGTCGAGTTGCAGGTTGGCGTAGAGCCGCTCGAAACCAACCTGTTCCTTGCCCGGTTCACCGATGACCAGGCCCCACACTGTCACTTCGAGGCTGAACGGATTGAGTTCGATGCGCTGGATATGCGCAGGCAGCGTGGCGTAGTGGGCCAGTTGCTGGTTGGCCACGCGCAGGGCGATGCCCGGCAAAATCAGAAACCCCAGCAAGCTGTAGAGGGCCAGAGCGGTCAACAAGGCGCCAATCGCGCGAATCAATCCTTTGGGCATGTGCGGCTTCATCTGTCTGAATCGGAGTGCCTTGGAGTATGGCACGCGATTCCGGTTCCGAAGTACATCCGAGGGTGCAGGATTGTTCAGATTGTTCTGTAGGATTAAATCCCATGAGGGAGCGAGCCTGCTCCCTCATTGGACAGTTGTTAACCGCAGGGAAGGGTTACAACTGCAGGATCAGGGTTTTCAGCGGCGGTTGCTGGTCCATTGACGGGAAGTCGGCGCCGGGGGTCATGACGCTCCATTCGCGTACCGGGCGTCCGGCTTTCTCGGCACAGCGCAGCACTTGCTCGCGCCAGTCGGCCATGCTGACTTTCGCCAGGTTGTTGCAGCAGATCAGCACGCCGTTGTCGGCGGTGGTCAACAGGGCCGGCTTGAGCAGGCTCTGATAGTCGCGCAGCAGGTCGACGGTGCCGAACGCACTCTTGGCCCACGCCGGCGGATCGAGCAGCACCAGATCGTACTGACGCTGTTCGAGGCGCTGGTAGCTCGGCAGTTTCTGTCCGCGTCGCTGGCTGACCGGCAGACCGGCGAGCTGGCGGATCGCCGGGAAGTAGTCGGACTGGATGAACTCCATCTGCGGCAACTGCGGATTGAGCAGACCGTTTTCGCGGCCGACCGCCAGATTGCCTTCGGCGAAATCCAGATTGCACACCTCACGCGCGCCACCGGCGGCGGCACTCAGGCCAACGCCGCAGGTGTAGGCGAACAGGTTGAGCACGCTTTTGCCCCGAGCGTGATCCTTGACCCAGCCGCGGG
>NZ_QAIU01000606.1:0-2252 GCF_003061205.1 Pseudomonas sp. HMWF006 | reverse complement strand
CGGTAGTTCAGGCCCCATTCGTGGCCGACCAGATCGGCCAGCGCGGCGTCGTCGGCACGATAGACCGGGTCTTCGCGATCAATCCGCGAATTGCCCCGGGAGCGGTCGTTGTAGACCAGCAGGGTTTCCAGGCCCAGGGCCTGGTTGACCAGGGCGTGCAGTTGCAGCAGGTCGTCACGTTCCAGCGTCTGGTGAAAGCTCTGCACCAGCAGTTGCGGGCCGTAGCGGTCGATGGTCAAGCCGCCGGCGCCCTCCTGGCTGCCGTGGAACAGCCGATAGCAATCGGTGCCCTGGCCATGCAGCTCAGTGAGCAAGTCTTGACGTTGGTCGAGGGCGGCGCGCAGCGCCTGATTCAAGGAAGACATGCGGGCGCCTTGCTGGAGGGAATTGGGGCGCGGGAGTTTAGCAGTTACTGGGCTTCAAGCTCCAAGCTTCAAGCCTCAAGCTCAAATCTTGCAGCTTGCAGCTCCGGGCATCAGGTCAGAATTCCCATGCGCCGCTGTGCCCGTTGTACTGAACCATTGCGCATCGCCCAGCGCAGCATCGGTGCGCTGCGTCTGACGCTGGCGCGAATCAGTTGCCGTTGCACCGAACTCTGGCGGACGTCGAGCATGTCGCTGGCCCAGTCCGGCAGCAGGTCGATGCCGGCCTTCATCATCAGATCGCCAAAGGGCCGCGCCAACAGGCTGGGGGCCGGTGCCGCGAGCAGCAGGCGCAGCACTTCACGACTGCGCTCGTCGCACAGTAATTGTGGGCGCATGCCTTGCAGGTAATCGGCCACAGCCTGTCGGGACTTCGGTACGTCGCGGGCGCCAAGGCGTTCGGCGATAACAGCGATTTCCGCGTAATAACGATCCTGATCGGCCCACGACAGTTGCGGGTTGCGGTAACGCAAATGCGCGGCGAGGAAGTTGCTGACTTCCGCCACGTGCACCCACGTCAGCAAGTCCGGATCGCTCGCCGCGTAGGGCCGGCCGTCCGGCGCGGTGCCGACCACCTGCAGGTGGATGGTGCGCACTTTTTCGATCAGCCAGTCGGCGTCCCGACGCGAGCCGAACGTGGTGCCGGACACGAACTGACTGGTTCGGCGCAAACGCCCGAGCATGTCCTGGCGAAAGTTCGAGTGATCCCAGACGCCGGCCAGCGCCAGGGGATGCAAGGCTTGCAGCAACAGCGCGCTGATGCCGCCAATCAGCATGCTGCTGAAGTCGCCATGCACCTGCCAGCTGACTGAGTCGGGGCCGAACAGGCCGGGATCACCCTTGGGGTTTTCCAGGTCGAGCTGACCGAGAGACAGGCCGGTCAGGCTCATGAGTTGGTGTTCGATACGACTGCGGATGAATTCCATGACCACTCTGTGCACAAGGACAGGCGCGACCGGTTGACCGCGCCTGGCAGGTTACTGATTGAGGCGCTTGTCGATCAGGCCTTGCACCACACTCGGGTCGGCCAGGGTCGAGGTGTCGCCGAGGCTGTCGAGTTCGTTGCAGGCGATCTTGCGCAGGATGCGGCGCATGATCTTGCCTGAACGGGTTTTCGGCAAGGCCGGCGCCCACTGGATCAGATCCGGCTTGGCGAAGCTGCCGATTTCCTTGCTGACGTGGGCGAGCAGTTCTTTCTTCAGTTCATCGCTCGGCTCGGCACCATTCATTGGCGTGACGAAGGCGTAGATGCCCTGACCTTTGACGTCATGGGGATAACCGACCACCGCCGCCTCGGCGATGCTGTCGTGCAGCACCAGTGCGCTTTCGACTTCGGCGGTGCCGATGCGGTGCCCGGACACGTTGATCACATCGTCGATGCGTCCGGTGATCCAGTAATCGCCATCCTCGTCGCGGCGCGCGCCGTCACCGGTGAAGTAGTAACCGGGGTAGGGTTTGAAGTAGGTGTCGACCATGCGTTGCGGATCACCGTAGACGCTGCGGATCTGTGCGGGCCAGCTGGACTTGATCGCCAGCACGCCGCTGCCGGCACCCTTGATTTCCTTGCCGTGTTCATCGAGCAGCACCGGTTGCACGCCGAACATCGGTTGCGTGGCGCAGCCGGGTTTGATCCGTTGGGCGCTGACCAGGGGGCTGAGCATGATGCCGCCGGTTTCGGTCTGCCACCAGGTATCGACGATCGGGCAGCGCTGTTCGCCGACCACGTTGAAATACCATTCCCACGCTTCCGGGTTGATGGGCTCGCCGACGCTGCCGAGTAATCGCAGACTCTGGCGCGACGTTTCCTTCAACGGTTCGGCACCTTCGCGC
>NZ_QAIU01000605.1:15906-16838 GCF_003061205.1 Pseudomonas sp. HMWF006 | reverse complement strand
GCCTGCTGCTCCTCAGCGACGAACCGCTGCTGTTCATCCATCTGGCCGCGTTCACCAGTTGGCTGAAGATGTTGCCGCCGCAGCACCTCGCCGAGGTGGTGGCGGAGGTGCGGGTCGAACTGCTGATCAGTTTTCTGTTGGTGCGCGTGTCCGGCGGCGTCGGTGTGTCGCTGCGCTTGAGCAACAAAGTGCTGGCGAAGATCAAATCGCCGCGGACGCGGGAATGGCTGGCGGCTTCTGCGTTGCGCCTGGCTGAGCTGACCGCCACCAGGGACTTGAACTCGCATGCAGGCGTGCTGAAACCGTTGGTGGTCAATGTGCGTGATGTGCCGTTGAAACCAACGGCGTCGATCCCGCTGAACATCCGCCAGGCTGATTCGCTGGTTTTGTCGGTGCCCAATCCGGCGCCGCTTGCGCGAGACAAGTCCCGTGGCATGAGCCGGATGGAACGCCATGAACCGCATGATGACGCCCCCGCTCAAGCGAAAAACCCCAACGGCGACAGCGCCGATTGCGTGCCGCGCACCTGCACCAATGGTTGTCCGGTGTCGATGGTCACCGGCGAAGAACTGCTGAGCCTGACCGATGGCACGCTCGATGGCTTGTTGCCGTTCGAGTTCACCCGGTTGTACCGCACCAGCGCGGTTGAGAACGATGTCGGCCTGGGCTTTGGCTGGAGTCATTCACTGGCGCATCGCCTGGAGTTCGATGGCGATGTGGTGGTCTGGGTCGATCACGAAAACCGCCGCACACGCTTTCCGTTGCCCAGCGTTGAACGGCCGGCGATTCACAACAGCCTGTCGCGGGCGGCGATTTTTCTCGGCGAAGAGCCGGAGGAGCTGATTCTTGCGCTGGCGGGGGAAACGGCGCGGTTTTATCACTTTCGGGCGGGGCGGCTGACGGCGGTCAGCGATTCGTACGACAACCGGTTA
>NZ_QAIU01000605.1:15338-15896 GCF_003061205.1 Pseudomonas sp. HMWF006 | reverse complement strand
GTTGAACGGCCGGCGATTCACAACAGCCTGTCGCGGGCGGCGATTTTTCTGGGGGATGAGCCGGAGGAGTTAGTCCTCGCGCTGGCCGGGGAAACGGCGCGGTTTTATCACTTTCGCGCCGGGCGGCTGACGGCGGTCAGTGATTCGTACGACAACCGGCTGCGTGTTTTACGGGATCGGTCTGACAGGGTTCAGCGACTGGATAACGGCGCGGGCCGTTCGCTGCTGTTGCGCTATGAGCGTGCGCAGTTGATCGCCGTTGATTACCAGGTGTTGGCTGGCGATGGCTGGCGCACCGAGCAAACGTTGGTCAGTTACCGCTACGACGCCCAACAGCGACTGATCGAGGCAACCAACGCCGCCGGCGACAGCGAGCGTTACGACTACGACGATCAACACGTCATCCTGCAACGGCAATTGACCGGGGGCGCCAGTTTCTTCTGGGAGTGGGAGCGGTCCGGCAAGGCGGCCCGCTGCGTGCGGCACTGGGCGTCGTTTTCGCAGGTGGACACGCGTTATGTCTGGAATGACGACGGCAGCGTGGCGGTGCATTACGTC
>NZ_QAIU01000605.1:0-15328 GCF_003061205.1 Pseudomonas sp. HMWF006 | reverse complement strand
AGTTTCTTCTGGGAGTGGGAGCGGTCCGGCAAGGCGGCCCGCTGCGTGCGCCACTGGGCGTCGTTCTCGCAGGTGGACACGCGCTATGTCTGGAATGACGACGGCAGCGTGGCGGTGCACTACGTTGATGGCACCGAGGAAACCTACGTCCACGATGACCGCGCACGCCTGGTGCGCAAGGTCGAGGCCAACGGTGGCGAACAGCTCAAGGCCTACGACTCCTCGGGGCGCTTGGTCGCCGAGCAAGATGCGTTAGGTGCGATCACCGAATACCGCTACGACGAGGCCGGACGGCTGGTGGCGCTGCTTGCGCCGGACGATGAGCCGACGTCCTACGAATACCGTAACGGTTTCCTGCACAGCCGTGCACGGGGCGAGGCGGTGTGGACCTGGCGGCGCAATGCCCAGGGCGATGTCACCGAGGCGGTCGATCCTGACGGCCATGTCACCCATTACCACTACGACGCCCGTGGGCGGTTGCTGTCGATCCGTTACCCGGACAGCAGCCGCCATGTGCGGGTCTGGAACGACCTCGGCCAGCTTGTTGAAGAAACCTTGCCCGACGGCGGCGTGCGGCGCTTTTCCTACGATGCGCTGGGGCGACGGACCACCACGTGCGACGAACATGGCGCTGTTACGCGTCGGCAGTGGGATGCATTGGGCCGGCTGGTTCAGACGACGGCGCCTACCGGTGCCACCCGCGCCTACAGCTACGGCGCCTACGGTCAGGTCACCGCCGAGCGTGACGAACTCGGGCGCATCACCCGCTACGAGTATGACGATGACCTGCACCTGGTCTCGCGCAAGATCAACCCCGACGGCACGCGGGTGCAGTACCGCTACGACCATGCGCAGTTGTTGCTCACCGAGATCGAGAACGAGTCCGGCGAAACATACCGCCTGGACTACACGTCCACCGGATTGATCCGACAGGAAACCGGCTTCGACGGCCGCCGTACGGCGTATGCCTATGACCTCAACGGGCATCTGCTGGAAAAGACCGAGTTCGGCGATGACGGTTCGACGTGGGTCACGGCTTACGAGCGCGATACCGCCGGCCGCCTGCTGATCAAGACCCTGCCCGACGGGGTCAAGGTCGAATACCGCTACGACCGCCTCGGGCGTCTGGTAGGCGTCGATGACGGGCAAAAACATCCGCTGGCCTTCGAATACGACCTGCAGGATCGGCTGATCACCGAGCATCAGGGCTGGGGCACCCTGCGTTACGCCTACGACGCCTGCGGTCAGCTCAAGCGCCAGCGCCTGCCGGACAACAGCAAGCTCGACTTTCACTATGCCAAGGGCGGCGCGCTCACCGCCATCGACCTCAACGGCGCATCGCTGACCCGCCACGTCTACCAGTCCGGTCGCGAACAACAACGCCAGCAAGGCCTGCTGCTCAGCGAATATGCCTACGACGACCAGGGCCGTTTACTCGCCCACGCTGTAGGCCATCAGCACGCTTCGCTGTACCGCCGCGATTATGCCTACAGCGCCAACGGCAACCTCGAGCACATTGCCGACAGCCGCCACGGCCAGCGCACCTACGGTTACGACGCCCTCGACCGGCTGATCCGCGTGCGCCACTCGCGCGACGAACTGCCGGAAACCTTCGCCCACGACCCGGCCGGCAACCTGCTGATGCAGGACCGCCCCGGCCCGACACAAATCAGGGGCAACCGCCTGCTGATGCAGGGCGACCGCCATTACGACTACGACGCCTTTGGCAACCTGATCCGCGAACGCCGTGGCCGCGACCAGCAATTGGTCACCGAATACCGCTACGACAGCCAGCACCGCCTGATCGGCCTGACCCGCCCCGACGGCAAAACCGCCAGTTATCGCTACGACGCCTTCGGCCGACGCATCCGCAAAACCGTCGACGGCGTCAGCACCGAGTACTTCTGGCAAGGCGACCACCTCGTCGCCGAAAGCAGCAAAACCCAGCACCGCAGCTACGTCTACGAACCGGGCACCTTCCGCCCGCTGGCGCTGCTCGACGGCAAAGGCCCGAAAAAGGCCTGCCCGTTTTACTACCAGCTCGACCACCTCGGCACGCCGCAGGAACTGACCGACTACAGCGGCGAAATCGTCTGGTCGGCGCAATACGACGCCTACGGCAAAGTCGCGGCGATCACCCTGGCCGGCGAGGACTACCTGGACCAGCCGCTGCGGTTTCAGGGGCAGTATTTCGATGCGGAGAGCGGACTGCATTACAACCGGCACCGGTATTACGACCCGCGGCTGGGGCGGTATCTGACGCCCGATCCGGTGAAGCTGGCCGGAGGGTTGAATCAGTACCAGTACGTGCCGAATCCGACGCGGTGGGTGGATCCGTTGGGGTTGAGCTGCAGTTGCCCGCCGCCGGAGCCACGACGTCCAATGCGGTACGAGGCCGGTCGCGTGGTCGTCGAAGAGGGAGCGCCTTCGCTGCCAAAGATGACGGCGCAGGAGCGGCGGGCGAGGCTTGATGAGGTGGCAGAAGAAAATGCTCATCGGCGTTTGGTTGAAATGGAGAAAGCCACACAAGACGCGCACTTCTTAGAGAAACATGGCAAACAGACCACGTTAGCTTCTCAGCAAGAACGCTCAATGACGGGAAGAAATCCCACAACTGGAGTTATTGAGGTTTATAGCAATGGGAGACGAGCAGGGCAGCCCAAAATACCCAGTGCCGCTACTCACTTTTTTAGTTATCGAGATCAACTTAATGCCATACATCGTGCTCAGCTTGTTTTCAGACGAAATGGCCAACTTGCCTCCAAAGAACCTATAAATATGGGTAAGGTTGTTGGCGAGGGGTACAAGAGGGGAGGAGTCGTTTATGGACAGCAAACACATGCGGTAGTAATTCTCAATAAGGCAGCTGAGCCTATAACCTCTTATACGGAGTTTGTGAATTGAAACGTAAGCCTGAATATTTTGTTTTGCGTGGTCTGCTTTTTCTATTTGATATAGAAAATACTCATGATGATGCTCGTGAAAAAATCATCGTCTCGAAGAACGTCAATGATAAGCAAGAGCTTGCTGAGCTGTTTGATATTCTTATGAAGCCTGAGTTTCTATCCTATAGTGTTGGTGAGCGCGAGTGGTGTATCGACACACTGAAGTACTACTTGGAAGCTGGTGATAGCTTTGATGAGGTGTTTACAAGAATCACAACTTATTTTGACGATGACGTAGAGGATCAGCGTCAGTTCATGCAGGTTTTGTTGAGTTGTTTATTGAAATATCACGTCGATGATTCAGATATGGGGTAAGGCCGAAAAACTGGGCTAATTCAACTGACCCCTTCGCGGGCAAGCCCGCTCCCACAGGGAGTTCTGTTGTTTGGGGAATCAGCGCTGACCGATTAGTTGTGGGGGATGGAGGTCGGTGGAAGTTAGGCTATCAATCACATGCACGCTATACCCCGGAACATTTTTCGCATGATGCTTCGCCTGCGAAGCCATTTCCGCGAGTTGACTGGCGTCCAGTTGTGCGCAGGCTTCGGGATGCAGGTGTACCACGCCGATGGACAATGACAACAGCGGAAACTCCTGCCGTATTCCCTGGCGATTCGGGGCGATGAAGTAGCCGGCGTCGAGGTGTTCGGGGCGATAGAAGCGGCGGCATTGGCTCTGGAAATCGTCGAGCAACTGGTTGAGGCGTTTGCGCCAGTCTTCCGGGCCGAGGACGAGGAGGAAGTCGTCGCCGCCGATGTGGCCGACGAAGTCGCGGGACGGGTCGACGCGTTCGTTCAGGCATTGCGCCAGGCATAGCAGTACTTCGTCGCCGCGGCCGTAGCCGTAGATGTCGTTGAAGGGTTTGAAGCTGTCGATGTCGACGTAGCAGATGACCGATTCGCGGCCCTGTTGCAGCAGACGGGTCAGGCATTGCTGGATCGGTACATTGCCGGGCAGCAGGGTCAGCGGGTTGGCGTAGCGGGCCTGCTGGATCTTCAGTTCGGTGATCAGTTTGAGCACGTCGATCACCCGACCGAGGCCGAGGTAGCTGCCGTTGAGGGTAATGATGAAGTCTTCTTCGATGCGCTGGCGAGCACGGCTGGTGATCAGGCGGCTGACCTGTTGCAGCGACTGGCTCATTTCCACGGCGAGGAAGTCGTCGTTCATCAGGCGGCTGATCGGTTTGCGCGCGAACAGGTCGGTGGCGAAGGGTTTGAGCAGGGCATCGGACAAGGAATGGCGGTGGACGATGCCGCACGGCTGGCCTTGTTCGTCAAGCACGGCCAGCGAGTTCAGATTGGCCTGACGGCGAAACGCTTCCAGTACCGTAGCGGTTGGCGTGTCGCGCCCCACAGCCGGTTGGTCGTTGAGCAGGGCGCTGAGGTCGCTGCCTTCGTCGTTCAGCGCGACGGTGCTGCTGTCATGTTTGGGCATCATCGCACGGGCGTCGCGGGGCGGGTGCTCTTGTGGGCGACCAAGCAAGTATCCTTGCACCAGATCCACGCCCATTTCGGTCAACACTGCCAACTCCTCTGGCAGTTCGATGCCTTCAGCAATCACCTGCGCGCGTGAGGCTTTGGCGATCTGCAGGATCGAACCGACGAACTCCCGTTTCAACGCATCCTGATGAATGCCGTCGATGAAGTGGCGGTCGATTTTCACGTAATCCGGACGCAGCTCCGACCACAGGCGCAGGCTGGAGTAGCCGGCACCGAGATCATCCAGCGCAATCGAAAAGCCCATCGCCCGGTAGTGATGCAGCGCGGTTTGCAGTAACTGGAAGTCATCGATTGGTGTCTGCTCGGTCAGTTCGATCACAACCTGGCTCGGCGGAATACCGAAGTCTTGTAGCAACTGCAGGGTGCGCCCCGGTTGATGGGCAGCTTCGAGCAGCGACTCTGGCGAGACGTTGAGAAACAGTTTGCCCGGCAGTTGCTGCTCATTGAAACGGCGGCAGGCCGATTGTCGGCAGGCAATCTCCAATTCGCTCAGGCGCCCGGCCTGACGCGCCACGGCGAACAGGGCAATGGGTGAGTGCAGCGGACTGTTGGACGGGCCACGGGTGAGGGCTTCGTAACCGAGTATGCGTCGCTCAGAGAGGCAGATGATTGGCTGGAACAGGCTGTGTAAGCCGCTTTGACTCAAGATCGAGCTCAAGGCACTCAGCTGTTCGGTCGTGGTCATGGCAATCTCTGGCGATAAAAAAAGGACTGGGAGCGCTCTCGATGAAGAGAGTGGCTCCCAGTCCTTTATTGCACGACAGAATGATGACTGTTTGATGACGATCCCGGGATCATCACCATTAAATTGCCATCACCTTACTTCTTGGCCACCTGATTGCTCAGCTTCAGGTAATCCAGCAGCACGCGCCCGGTTTCGCTCAGGTAGGCATCGTCTTCCGGTTTGACCTTGTCCGGGTCGGCAGCCGCGATGGCGTCTTCGTCTTCTTTCTTCAGCTCTTTGAGCGGTTCTTCGCCTTTGGCCTTGCGACGGATGTTTTCCATGGCCAGTTGCTTGGCGTCGATGTCGGTGTGCTGGGCACGACGCTCGGCTTCATTGAGACTGACGGTTTTCTCTT
Organism: Pseudomonas sp. HMWF006; assembly: GCF_003061205.1. Taxonomy (NCBI): domain Bacteria; kingdom Pseudomonadati; phylum Pseudomonadota; class Gammaproteobacteria; order Pseudomonadales; family Pseudomonadaceae; genus Pseudomonas; species Pseudomonas sp. HMWF006. The sequence continues at coordinate 9,805 of NZ_QAIU01000605.1, read as the reverse complement.
CCATCAGTTTCTGCGCCAGCGCCAGCTTGTCACGGATGAACACGAACTCGGCATCCTTGGCGGTGCGGGTGTCATGCTCGGACTTGAGCTGGGCCAGAAACGGTTTGAACGGATCGGCCGCCGGTTTGATCGCCGCGCGGATGGTGTCCCACGGCATGGCTTCCGGCAGGGCGCTCTCGCCGATTTCCTTGGTGTCGATCAGCGACGGGTAGTCGATGTCCGGCAGGACGCCCTGATGCTGGGTGCTTTGACCGGACACTCGGTAGAACTTGGCCAGGGTCAGTTTCAGCTCGCCATGGTTCAGCGGCTGGATGGTCTGCACGGTGCCCTTGCCGAAGGTCTGGCCACCGATGATCAGCGCACGATGGTAGTCCTGCATGGCGCCGGCGAAGATCTCCGAAGCCGAGGCGGACAGGCGGTTGACCAGCAACGCCATCGGGCCTTTGTAGAACGCGCCCGGGTTTTCATCTTCGAGCACATCGACACGGCCATCGGCGTTACGCACGAGCACGGTCGGGCCCTTGTCGATGAACAGGCTGGTCAGCTCGGTGGCTTCCTGCAGGGAACCGCCGCCGTTATTGCGCAGGTCGATGACCACGCCGTCGACTTTGTCTTTCTGCAGTTCGGTCAGCAGTTTCTTGACGTCACGGGTGGTGCTCTTGTAATCCGGGTCACCGGCACGGAACGCCTTGAAGTCGAGGTAGAAGGCCGGGATCTCGATGACGCCGAGCTTGTAGTCCTTGCCGTCCTGTTTCAGGTTGAGGATGGACTTCTTCACCGCCTGATCTTCGAGCTTCACCGCTTCACGGGTGATCGACACGATCTTGGTGGTCTGGTCGTTCGGCGCATTGCTCGCCGGAATCACTTCCAGGCGGACCACAGTGCCTTTCGGGCCACGGATCAGTTTGACCACTTCGTCCAGACGCCAGCCGACCACGTCGACCATTTCTTTGTTGCCCTGGGCAACGCCGATGATCTTGTCGGCCGGGGCAACCTGTTTGGTCTTGTCGGCCGGGCCTGCCGGCACCAGACGCACGACTTTCACCTGGTCGTTGTCGCTCTGCAACACGGCACCGATGCCCTCGAGGGACAAGCTCATGTTGATGTCGAAGTTTTCCGCGTTATCCGGCGACAGATAGTTGGTGTGCGGATCGTACGACATGGCGAAGGTGTTGATGTACGCCTGGAAGATGTCTTCCGGACGGGTCTGGTCCAGGCGCGCCAACTGGTTCTTGTAGCGCTTGGTCAGGGTTTCCTGAATCTGCTTCGGCTCTTTGCCGGCGATCTTCATCCGCAGGACTTCGTCCTTGACGCGTTTGCGCCACAGGTCGTCGAGTTCGGCGGTGGATTTGAGCCAAGGGGCGTCCTTGCGATCGATCAGCAAGGTTTCCTTGGTGGTGAAGTCCATCTTGTCGACGCCTTTGTTCAGCTCGGCAAGGGCGAAGTCCAGACGCGCCTTGACGCGGTCCAGATAGCGCTTGTAGATGGTGAACCCGGCGTTGAGGTCGCCGCTTTTCAGGAAGTCGTCGAACTGGGTCTTCCACTTGTCGAATTCGGCGATATCGCTGGCCATGAAGTAGCTGCGCGACGGATCCAGCAGCTTGATGTAGCTGTCGTAGATGATCACCGAGCGCGCATCGTCAAGCGGCGGCTTGCTGTAGTGGTGACGCTTGAGCAACTCGACGACGTTCAGGCTGGCGATGACTTCATCGCGATCAGGCTGCAACTTGTCCCAGCTGTTGGCTGCGAATGTGGTGCCCGACACCGGCAACAAACCGATACCGATGAAAAGAGCGAGGGCGGTGCTGGGGAGCAAATGCTTCATGCTGATTCGACGCGGGGACAATTGATAACGCATATTAGGCCGTCTTTGAAGTCGCCGGTTCTACGAGAGCCGGTCGCATAATGCAAAAAGCCCGGCGCTACAGCTTCGGGCTCAGTCCAGACTCACTATGGAGGCACTGTGAAGGCATTGCAAGGCGTTGAAGGTCAAGTGGCATGGGTTGAAGAGCCGAGTCCTACATGTGATGTAGGACAAGTCCGCATCCGCGTGGCGGCAGCCGGCCTCAATCGCGCCGATTTATTACAAAAAGCCGGGCTCTATCCGCCACCGCCTGGCGCCAGCCAAGTGCTCGGCCTTGAGTGCTCGGGGGTGATCAGCGAGGTCGGCGCGGGCAGTTCGTGGCAGGTCGGCGATCGGGTTTGCGCCTTGTTGGCCGGGGGCGGGATGGCCGAAGAGGTGGTCGTCGACGGACGGCATGTGCTGCCCGTGCCCGAAGGCGTGTCGTTGATCGAGGCCGCCGCATTGCCTGAGGTTTATGCAACAGTCTGGCTGAATGTGTTTCAACTTGCGGCGCTCAAGCCGGGTGAGAAAGTTCTCTTGCACGCTGGCGCCAGTGGAATCGGTTCAGCCGCCATTCAGCTGTGCAAAGCCTTTGGCAATCCGTGCTGGGTCAGTGTCGGTTCTGCCGAGCGGCTGGCTTACTGTGAGGCGCTGGGGGCCCAGGGCGGGGTCGTGCGTACCGACGATCTGGAAAGCCTGCGCGATTTCGGCCCGTTCGATGTGATTCTCGATCCGGTAGGAGGCAACTACTCGGCGCTCAACCTCAAGCTGATGGCGCTGGATGGGCGCTGGGTATTGATCGGTTTGATGGGCGGCCGTGAGGCAAAACTGGATCTGGCGCAGGTCTTGGCCAAGCGTGTGCAACTGCTGGGCTCGACGTTGCGCAGTCGCGATGATCAGTTCAAGGCGGATTTGTTGAGTGATCTGGGCCAGCAGGTGTGGCCGTTGTTTGCAGAGGGGCGCTTGAGTCCGCAGTTGGCCAAGGCTTTCCCGGTGAAGGATGCCGAGGCGGCGTTTGCGGAGTTAGCGAGTAATATGGTTTCCGGGAAATTGGTGTTGGTGATTGACGAAAGTCTGAGCTGACAGCAGGGAAAAGCCCCTCACCCTAACCCTCTCCCAAAGGGAGAGGGGACTGACCGGGTTGTTCTGCTGGGCTACATCGACCTGATGCATCGGGTCGAACTCAGGTTTGGAATATCAGCCTGCCTGTGCAGATTAAATCTTTGTCATTTCCACAGATGGATCGGCCAACCGGCCTTTTCGGCATGTTCCAGCAACACCGGATCCGGATTGACCACGTGCGGGAAATCCACCTTCAGCAGCAACGGCAGATCATTGCGTGAGTCGGAGTAGAAGCTTGCGCCCTCGAGGTTCTCTTCCTCGGCATCCAGCCATTCCAGCAAGCGGGTGATCTTGCCTTCGCGGTAGGTCAGGGTGCCGACGGTCTGACCGCTGTAAACGCCATGGGCGACGTCCAGTTCGATGCCCAGAATCTCGTCGATGCCCAGACGTTCGGCAATCGGTTTGACCAGGTGCGTGCCCGAGGCCGAGATCACCAGGATCCGGTCGCCGGCCTTGCGATGGGCGGCAATGGTTTTGGTCGCGTCGCTGAAAATGATTGGTTCGATGAAGTCTTCCACCCACGGACCGACCAGATGCTCGACCTCTTCCGGGGGGCGACCGATCAGCGGCTCGAGGCTGAACGCCATGTACTCTTCCATGCGCAATTTGCCATGGCTGTAGGCGTCCATCAGTTCGTTGTTCTTGCGCATGAACGACTCGGGATCGACCCAGCCCAGGCGACCCATCTGTTCGCTCCAGAGGGTGGCGCAGTCGCCGTGGATCAGGGTTTCGTCCAGATCAAAAATTGCCAAAGCCATCGGTTCTCTCCGAGAACAGCTGCGAGCTACTTGCTTCGAGCTGCAAGAATGGGAATCAGGTTCGCCGCAGTCTACAGCTTGAGGCTTGTAGCTCGAAGCTTGCAGCTGCTTTCAAGCGACTTCACACAGGGCTGTCGGATCGATGGAAAGCGCCAGGCGCTGACCGTCGGGGTGCAGATCCGCCGCCGAGCGGTTGAGCACGTCCACCACCAGTTCCACGCCGCGCGCCTCGACCCGGTAGCGGATGACGTTGCCGAGCAGGCTGTGGCTGCGGATCTGCGCATCCAGTTCGCCGTTGAGGCTCAATTCGATGGCTTCCGGGCGAATCGCGATGCGGTGGTTGATCGGCCGTTGCAGCAGTTTCGAGGCACTCTCGGCGTCGAGCAGGTTGTAGTTGCCGATGAAGCCGGCGGCGAACAGATCGACCGGCGCGGTGTACAGGGTTTCGGCGTCGCCGCTCTGGACGATTTTCCCTTGGTTCATCAGGAAAATCCGGTCAGACATGGTCAGCGCTTCTTCCTGATCGTGGGTGACGAAGATTGTGGTCAGGCCGAGTTCGCGCTGGATCTGGCGGATCTGTTCACGCAGGTGTTTACGAATTCGTGCATCAAGGGCCGACAGCGGCTCATCCAGCAGCAGTAAACGCGGGCGGGTCACCAGCGAACGGGCGAGGGCGACACGTTGGCACTGACCGCCGGAGAGCTGGTGCGGATAGCGGCTGGCGAAGTCGTGCAGTTCAACCAGTCTCAACACTTCGGCAACGCGTTTATGGCTGTCGTCGGCATTGACCTTCTGCATGCGCAGACCGAAGGCAACGTTCTGCTCGACGGTCATGTTGGGGAATAGCGCGTAGCTCTGGAACACCATGCCGATCCCGCGTTTTTGTGGGCTCAGTGGCACGATGTCGACGTTATCAAGGAGGATCTTGCCGCCATCCACCGGCGTCAGGCCGGCAATGCAGCGCAGCAGCGTGGACTTGCCGCAACCCGACGGGCCGAGCAGGGTGACGAATTCGCCCTTGTTGATTTCGCAATTGATGTCGCTGAACACCGTGGTGCCCGCGTAGTTTTTCTTCAGGTTCTGGACGCTGACATAGCTCATTCGCTTTTGTCCTTGTTCAAGATGTTGGCGATCCAGGTCAGGACCAGCACGAAAAAGAAATACGAGATCACCAGCGCACTGGTGAAGTGACCGCTGCTATTGCGCATGTTGTTCAGGTAAACCTGCAGGGTTTCGTAGCGTGTGCCGACGAGAATGTTGGCGAACACGAATTCACCGAACAGGAACGAGAACGACAACAGCAACGCGACCATCAGACCTTTGCGCAGGTTCGGCAGCACCACCAGGAAGGCCGCCTGAAAGGTGCTGGCGCCGAGCAGTTGTGCGGCGTCCATCAGGTCGCGCAGGTTGATCGCCTGCAGGTTGTTGGTGATCGCGCGGTACATGAACGGCAGCGCCACGGTGAAGTAGCAACCGATCAGGATCCATGGCGTGCCGACCATCGCCAGCGGTCCGGAACCGTAGAGCTGCAACAGCCCCACCGACGACACCACCGGCGGCACTGCGAAGGGCAGCAGGATCAGGATGTTCATCAGCGCATCGAGTTTCGGGAAGTGGTAATGCACCACGAACAATAGCGGCAGAATCAGCACCACCGACAGCACCAACGCGCCGACGCACACCAGCAACGATTGGCCGAAAGCGTGCAGGAAGCGTGGATCGCTCCACAACTGCAGGTACCACTTGAAGGTGAAGCCGCTGGGCAGGATAGTCGCCGACCAGCTGCTGGCGATCGAGTAGATCAGCGTGCCAACCAGCGGCAGCAACAGGATCGCGAACAGCAGATAAACCACGACGCGGTGGTAGACGCCGGCCGGGCCGGATTCAGCGCGAGACATGGTAGCTCCTCTTCAACAGCAGTTGATGCACGACGGTGACGATGGTCATCAGCGCTACCAGCACCACGGCCAGGGCGCTGGCCAGATTCGGGTCGAGGGAAATGTCACCGGAGACCATCGCCGCAATTCGGATCGGCAGTACGTTGAAGTTGCCTGTCGTCAGCGCATACACCGTGGCGTAGGCGCCGAGGGCGTTGGCCAGCAGGATCACGAAGGTGCCGAGCAGGGCCGGGGTCAGTACCGGCAAGCCGATGTGGCGCCAGAACTGCCAGCCGTTGGCGCCGAGCAGCGCGGCGGATTCGCGCCAGTCTTCACGCAGGGCGTCGAAGGCCGGGTAGAGCAGCAGCACGCCGAGCGGGATCTGGAAATAGGTGTAGAGGATGATCAGGCCGGTTTTCGAGTACAGGTTGAAATCCTCGATGATTCCGGCCTGCTTGAGCATGAGGGTGATGCTGCCGTTGAACCCGAGCAGAATGATGAACGCAAAGGCCAGGGGCACGCCGGCGAAGTTGCTGGTCATGTTGGCGAAGGCATTCACGAAGTTGCGCAGTTTCGAATCGACCCGGCGCAGGGAATACGCACCGAGCACGGCGATGATGATGCCGAACACGCTCGACCAGAAGCTGATCTCGAGGCTGTACTGGATCGCCTGCAAATAGAACTTCGAGCTGAAGATCTTGCTGAAGTTGGCGAAGCCCCAGCCGAACTCTTCCGACTGCAGGCTGTTGATCATCACCCAGACCAGCGGGGCGATTTCGAACACGATAAAGAACAGGGCGAAGGGCACCAGACACAGGGCCGCGAGCCATTTGCCGCGAGTCATGGCATTCACTTGAGCAGCTCCCGGCACACAGGTTTGTCGTGGGGCACGCCGAGCAGTTCGCAGACCGTGCCGCAAATGTCGATCTGTTTCGGTGCGGCGTCAGTGTTGAGGCTGAAGGCGTTACCAAGGACGAACAGCGGCACTTGGCGTTCTTCCGGCAGCAGGCCGTTGTGCGAGCGGTCGTTGTTCATGCCGTGGTCGGCAGTCACCAGCACTTGATAGCCGGCATCGAGCCAGCCTTGCAGGTAGTCGGCCAGGATGATGTCGGCGAAGCGGGCGCTGTTGCGGTATTGCGGGGTGTCGAGGCCGTGCTTGTGGCCGGCATCGTCGATGTTCATCGGGTGGATCAGCAGGAAGTTCGGCGCATGGCGCAGGCGCAGGTTTTCCGCGTCGGCGAACAGGTGTGAATCCGGATAGTGGTCATTCCAGTAGAAATGTCCGTGCTGGATCGGCAGCGCCGGATCGTCGGTGTGACGGTCGCGGGCGGCCACGAATGGCGAGCGGTTGTACAGCTCGCTGACCCAGTGATAGGCCGCAGCGGCGGTCTTCAGGCCGGCGTCGCGGGCGTAGTGGTAGATGCTGCGCTGGTTGGACAGGCGCGAGACATCGTTGTGGACAATACCGCTGTCGATTGGCGGTACGCCGGTGAGGATGCATTCGTAAAGCGGTCGGGACAGGGCCGGCAGCTCGCACTCCAACTGGTAGAGCGCGGCGCGTCCTGCGCCAACATAAGCCTGCAGATGCCCCATGGCGTGACGTGCGACCTCGTAGTTGAGGCCGTCGAGCACGACAAGGATGACGTTGTGTTTCATAGGGGCAACAACTCCGCGAAATTCAAATATTCCGGAATCAACTCAATCCCTTGTGGGAGCGAGCTTGCTCGCGAAGGCGTCATGTCAGCCATCATCAATGCTGAATGAATAACCGCATTCGCGAGCAAGCTCGCTCCCACAGGGATCTTTGTCGGATCAAACAGTGGGTCAAGCCATCACTTCATCTCGACGATGACTTCTTCGTTCCACTTCTGCGGCAGGGCCTTGGAGGTTTTTTCCCACGCGTCGGCGTCCTTGATCGGCGTGACCTTCTTGTACTGCTCGTTCGGCAGCAGCTTGGCTTTCACGTCTTCCGGCAGTTGCAGGTGCTCGGCGCGGATCGGACGGGCGTTGCCGCGCGCCAGGTTGGTCTGGCCGGCGTCGCTGAAGATGTATTCGCGGGTCAGCTTGGCGGCGTTCGGGTTTTTCGCGTACTTGTTGATGATGGTGGTGTAGCCGGAGATCACCGAGCCGTCGGACGGGATCAGCACCACGTAGTCATCCGGGTTGGCCATCTTGGCCTTGTAGCTCAGGCCGTTGAAGTCCCAGACCACACCGACTTCGATCTCGCCTTTTTCCATGGTGGCGATGGTCGGGTTGGCCATCGACAGGCGACCCTGCTTGGCGATGTCTGCAAACAGCAGCAGGGCCGGCTGGAGGTTCTTCTCGTCGCCGCCGTTGGCCAGGGCCGCGGCCAGTACACCGTTGGCGGCTTGCGCGGCGGTGCTCACGTCACCGATCGAAACCTTGTATTTGCCGCCCTTGAGGTCAGCCCATTTGGTCGGTACTTCGGAGCCGTGCAGCAGCTTTTTGTTGACGATGAAGGCGATGGTGCCGGTGTAGGCCAGCGCCCAGTTGCCGTCCTTGTCCTTGGCCCATGCCGGAATCTGCTCCCAGGTGCTTGGCTTGTACGGTTGCACCACGCCTTGCTTGACCGCGATCGGGCCGAAGGCGGCACCGACGTCGCCGATGTCGGCGGTGGCGTTGTCCTTTTCAGCGGCGAACTTGGCGATTTCCTGGGCCGAGCTCATGTCGGTGTCGATGTGTTTCAGGCCGTAGGTCTTGGCCAGGTCTTCCCAGGTGCCTTTCCAGTTGGCCCAGTCATCGGGCATGCCGACGCTGTTGACGGCGCCTTCCGCTTTCGCAGCGGCTTCGAGGGTTTTGAGGTCGGTGTCGGCCGCCATGGCGGCGGTGCACATTGCAATGGTCGAGCCTAACAGTGTTGCCAGGAAAAGCTGTTTCATTCCGAAGCTCCTTGGTCGTGTTCAACGCTGCGATTGCGGTTTGTGTTGGTCTAGGTCAGCAATACCTGAGCCAATTTAAGGGGGCTGGATGACACTTTGATGTCGGCGGCCCTGCTTCAGGCGTTTTAATTGCGCTTGATCGGTGACTGCCCCGTAAGCGTAGACCAGGCTCAAAGGCCCGGCCGGCAAGGGACTTGGCCGATGTATTGCAAGCCGTGAGTACGACCGTTCGGCAGCTTTGTCATCTTTCGGTCATCTGCACTGCCTAGGCTTTCCACACGCGGAAACGGTTCATTGGCCGCCAGGTTTTGCCCCGAAACAGTGCTGGTCTAGTCCAGATAGGTAACGTTGATGCGCGATGAGGCAACAAAAGCGGTGACAGCCATTGGCCAGGTGTTGCAGGAGCAACTCGACCACGGACTTCTCGCGCCCGGCAGCAAGTTGCCGGCCGAGCGCAAGCTCAGTGAGTTGTTTGGTACGACGCGGATTACGGTGCGCGAGGCGTTGTTGCAACTGGAGGCGCAAGGGCAGATTTATCGTGAGGAGCGGCGTGGCTGGTTCGTTTCGCCGCCGCGCCTGGCGTACAACCTGATGCAGCGCAGTCACTTTCACGCGATGGTCAGTGCGCAGGGGCGGGTGCCGTCGACCGAGGTGATTTCGGCGCGCCTGCAACCGGCCTCGGCGGCGGTGTGTGAGTGGTTGCAGTTGCCGGCGCTGTCCAGCGTGATTCAGATTTGCCGGTCACGGCGGATTGACGGGCGGCTGGTGTTGTATGTGGAGCACTATCTGAATCCGCAGTTTTTCCCGGGGATTCTGGGGTTTGATTTGAATCAGTCGATCACCGAGTTGTATGCGCGGCATTACGATTTGCACTATGGGCGGGTGCGGTTCGAGATTGTGCCGACTTCATTGTCGGTGGATGCAGCGGCGGCGTTGCGTGTTTCTGTCGGGAGCCCGGGGTTGAGGATTGCTCGGGTCAATTATGATCAGCATGAGCGGTTGATTGATTGTGATCTGGAGTTTTGGCGGCATGATGCGATTCATGTCGGGGTTGATGTTGTTTGAGGGTTTGGCCTTGGCGGCCTCTGGGCCGACCAGGCTATTGGGGTCTGTGTGAATATCCGTTGCTGCGGGGGCTGCCGCTGGCGGTTTCGCTCTTACAGCGACTCACTTTTCCAGACGCCGAAAAGTAAGCAAAAGGCTTGGCCCCGGCGTACGGCCCTCGCTTAGGCTCGGGTTCCTTCGCTGCGGGATTCATCCGGGGGCATCGCCTCCGGTTTGCTTCGCTGCACCTCCTCTCGATGT
>NZ_QAIU01000604.1:7384-10115 GCF_003061205.1 Pseudomonas sp. HMWF006 | reverse complement strand
CTGAATCAGCAACGGCGCATGGGGATTGATGAACTGCGGCAGCACCGCCAGCATGAACACCAAGGCCTTGGGGTTGCTGATGTTCACCAGAAAGCCGCGGAACACCAACGCCAGCGGCCGGCCGATCGGCCGCACCGCCGCGTCATCGCTCATGTCCATGGGCAGCGCACGCCATTGCTTGATAGCCAGATAAACCAGATACGCCACACCGAACCATTTGATCGCATGGAACGCGGTGGCCGAGGCAGTGAGGATCGCACCAACACCGGCGCCGACAATCGCAATCTGCACAGCCAGGCCGATTTGCAGGCCGAGGGCGTTCCAGTAGCCGCGCCAGAAACCGTATTGCAAACCGCTGGACATCGACGCAATGGCGCCCGCACCCGGGGAAAGGCTGATCACCCAGCAGGCGGCGAAAAACGCCAGCCATGTTTGTAGCTCCATCGCACACCTCGACTCATGCTCGTGACAAACGTCAAAGCTAATGCGGTTTGGGGCGGATGACTACCGATTTTTACGGTGGGAGCGGGCTTGCCCGCAAAGGCGTCAGATCAGATGTCCGGGGAATCTATTTTTCGAAACCGCTGGAAGGAAACACATCGCTGCCGCGCCAGCGCCGCACCGAACGCTGGAAGAACAGGCTGTTCGGCACCTGCACCATCGCACTACCGGTGCCCAGCTCTTCAGCCTCGATCAACGTGGTGTAAAGCAGATTGATCGCCACCACCCGGCCTTTGACGCCTGGTTTGTCAGTGGTATCGACCAGCTCGACCACATCGCCCAGGCGAAACGGCCCGACGGTGAAGATCAGGATCGCGCACAGCAGGTTCGACAGCACACTCCACATCGCGAAGAACGCCACCGCCGCCACCGCGACGAAACCCGACAGGGCCGTCCACAACACGGTGGCCGACACCCCGAGGCGTTCCAGCACGAAGATCAGCGCGCTGCCCATGATCAACCAGCGCAGCGCGCCACGCAGCGGCATCAGCAACTGCGGCGGGAACGGATAGCGCTCACCCAGTCGGGTCAGGCCTTTGGCGACGAAGCGCTGGGCCAGATAACCGGCCAGCAGGATCAGCAGAATCTGCACGCCAAACCAGACCGGCTCGACCCACTCCGCCGGCAGCGGCAGTTTGAACGCTTCCATCAGGACAGCGCCTCCAGCTCCGCCTGCATGCTTTCCAGCGTCTCGAGCGCTTCCATCCAGGCCTCTTCCAGCTCGGCTTCGCGCACTTTCAGCTTGGCTTGTTCGGCCAGCAGATCACGCAATTCGTTCTTGCGCGCCGGCTCGTAGATGTCGCTGTCGCCGAGGCTGGCGTCGACCTTGGCGAGTTTCTCGTGAAGCTTGCCCAGCTCGGCTTCGAGCTTGTCGGCTTCACGCTTGTGCGGTGCCAGTTGCTGACGCAACGCCGCCGCGGCCTGACGCTGAGCCTTCTTGTCGGTCTTGTCCGGGTTGACCGGGGTGTTGCTGACCGGCGCGTTGCGCTGACGGTATTCCACCAGCCAGCGGGCATAATCTTCGAGGTCACCATCGAACTCTTCGACCTTGCCGTCAGCGACCAGGTAGAAATTGTCGGTGGTGCTCTTGAGCAAGTGGCGATCGTGAGACACCACCAGCACCGCGCCGCTGAATTCCTGCAGCGCCATGGTCAGCGCCAGGCGCATTTCCAGGTCCAGGTGGTTGGTCGGTTCGTCGAGCAGCAACAGGTTCGGTCGCTCCCAGGCGATCAACGCCAGGGCCAGCCGCGCCTTTTCGCCACCGGAGAAATTCAGTACGGGTTCGTCGATGCGCGCGCCACGGAAGTCGAAACCGCCGAGAAAGTCGCGCAGGGTCTGCTCGCGCTCGGTCGGCGCCAGACGCTGCAGGTGCAGCAGCGGGCTGGCCTTGGCGTCGAGCGAGTCGAGCTGATGCTGGGCAAAGTAGCCGACCACGGTGTTTTCGCCACGGGTCAGGCGCCCGGCCAGAGGCTCGAGCTCACCGGCAAGGTTCTTGATCAGAGTCGATTTACCCGCGCCGTTCGGCCCGAGCAGGCCGATCCGCGCCCCCGGGGTCAGTTGCAGCTTGACCTTCTCGAGGATGGTTTTGTCGCCATAACCCAGGCGCGCATCGGACAGGTCGATCAGCGGGCTGGAGATCTTGGTCGACTCGCGGAAGACGAAATCGAACGGCGAATCGACGTGGGCCGCCGACAGTTCTTCCATGCGCTCCAGCGCCTTGATCCGGCTCTGCGCCTGACGGGCCTTGGTGGCCTGGGCCTTGAAGCGGGCGATGTAGCTTTCCATGTGCGCACGTTGCGCCTGCTGCTTCTCGTAGGCCTGTTGTTGCTGGGCCAGACGCTCGGCACGCGCACGTTCGAACGCGGTGTAGCCGCCACGGTACAAGGTCAGTTTGCGTTGATCGACGTGAGCCACGTGATCGACCACTTCGTCGAGGAAGTCGCGGTCGTGGGAAATCAGCAACAAGGTGCCCGGGTAGCTTTTCAGCCACTCTTCGAGCCAGATGATCGCGTCGAGGTCCAGGTGGTTGGTCGGTTCGTCGAGCAGCAACAGGTCCGACGGGCACATCAGCGCCTGCGCCAGGTTCAGACGCATCCGCCAGCCACCGGAGAAATCGCCGACCTGGCGATCCATCTGCTCGTTGGTGAAGCCGAGTCCGGCCAGCAACTTGCGAGCGCGTGCGTCAGCGGTATAACCGTCGGCGCTGTCGAGTTCGGCGTGCAGACGCGCC
>NZ_QAIU01000604.1:6208-7374 GCF_003061205.1 Pseudomonas sp. HMWF006 | reverse complement strand
CGTAGACGCAGGTCGCCATCGAGCACATAGTCGACCGCCAGACGCTCGAGGGTGTCGACCTCCTGGCGCATGTGCGCGATCCGCCAGTCGGCCGGCAACAGGCAATCGCCCGAGTCCGGGTGCAACTCGCCGCGCAACAAGGCGAACAGGCTGGATTTGCCGGCGCCGTTGGCACCGATGAGGCCGGCTTTGTGGCCGGCGTGCAGGGTCAGCTCGGCGTCTTCTAGCAGACGTTGCGGGCCACGCTGTAAAGTCAGGTTCTGAAGTCGGATCATAATGGCGGCGGAGTCTACCAGCTTCGCTCACAACTGGCGCGAGTAGCACGATGTCCTCTGACCTGTGGAGCTTTTCCCTTGCCACCTACGCCCGCCCGGGTGTGGAAGACGCTTGCCTGCAACTGCAATCGACGGGGGCCAATGTCTGCCTGCTGCTGTGCGGTTTGTGGCTGGAACAACGCGCAATTGCCTGCAACGAACAACGCGTGCAGCAACTGCAAATGCTGGTGGGTCCCTGGGATATCGAGGTGGTGCAACCGCTGCGGGCATTACGCATGCAATGGAAAACCCTGGCGGCGGAAGATCCGGTGCTCAAGGGGTTGCGCGAACAGATGAAGGCGCTGGAACTGGAGGCCGAACGGCATCTGTTGTGGCAGTTGGAGCAGGTGGCTCAGAACTGGCCGCAGGCGCTATCAGCGTCGAATGAGTGGCTGGAAAGCCTGATGGGCGCCAGCCCGAACCGCGACGCGCTGCAAGTGCTGCGCGACGCGGTCACCCGCGCTTAGGAAGCGCTGGTTGGGTTGCTGGTGACGCTCGACGCAGCGGCCGGCGTTGGCGCAGTCGTGGTGGTCGAGGCCGTAGCGGCCGGCGCAGCGGTCGCTGGCGAGGTTGCCGGTGCGGCAGGCTTGGCCGCTGGAGCCGTGGCCGGTTTGGCGGCAGCTGGTTTGGCAGCAGCTGGTTTTTTCGCGGCTGGTTTTGCGGCTGGTTTTGCGGCCGGCTTGGCAGCAGGTTTAGCCGCAGCAGGCTTGGCGGCAGTCGCTGCCGGTTTGGCTGCAGCAGTTGGCTTGGCTGCTGGTTTGGCAGCGGCCTTCACAGCGGGTTTTGTCGCGGGTTTTGCCGCAGGCTTCGCGGCCGGTTTCGCGGCGGCTTTGGCAGCAGGACGGGCGGCTG
>NZ_QAIU01000604.1:0-6188 GCF_003061205.1 Pseudomonas sp. HMWF006 | reverse complement strand
GTTTTCGCCGGAGCGGCTTTGGCAGCGGCTGGTTTAGCGGCAGCTGGTTTTGCAGCGGTGGTTTTAGCAGCCGGCTTCGCAGCGCTGGCCGCAGCCGGTTTTTTCACAGCAGGTTTGGCAGCCGCTTTCACGGGTGCTTTTGCAGCAACTTTAGCCGCCGGTTTGGCAGCAGCCGTTTTCGCTGGCGCCTTGGTTGCAGCAGGTTTAGCTGCAGCAGGTTTGGCTGCAGCAGGTTTGGCTGCGGTTTTCTTCGCCGGTGCTGCTGCGGGTTTGGCTGCACGGGAAGTCAGCACTTTACCCACTGCCTCCTGGACGCGACCCACACCCTGGGCCAGTTTCAGGCTTTCCTGAGCATCGCGCTTGAGTTGCAGAATGTAGCTGCGAGTGTCGGACTGACGCTCTTTTAAAGCATCGAGCAGGTCTTCCAGTTCTTTCACCGCAGCCTTGGCTTTGTTCTGTGCCTTGGCTTTACCGGCAGTGGCTGCGTCCTGCAATTTGGTGCGGGATTTGTGCAGTTTTTCTTGCGCCTTGCCGCGTTGCTTTTCCAGTTTGGCGAGCAGTTTTTCAGCATCAGCCAAGGCTTGGGAGCAAGCGTTTTCCAGATGCTCGAGCAGGCTGCCCGAGAGTTGTTGGAGTAAGTGCAACGGAGTATTTACAGGCTTCTTGGTGGCCGACATGGTTTACCTCCTGGCTGACGTGGGTGCGGCTCATACTAGACCTCTGCAGTTACCGCCGCTAGGGCATCTTGACAGTATCGTTTGCGTTGCGTTGCACCGAAGCGAAAATGTTCTGCGCAAAGGCAAAAGCAGTTCACCGTTGCAGTCGTTTGCGCTGGCATAATCCACCGCATCTCAGGACGGAGAGTGCCCATGTCGCGCTACTTTTTTTTATCCCTCTGCCTGGTTTTTTCCGCAGTCCACGCTGACGAAAAAACCACCGCGAATGACGCTCACGATCTGGCTTACAGCCTGGGTGCCAGCCTCGGTGAACGGCTACGCCAGGAAGTCCCGCAACTGCAGATTCAGGCACTGGTCGAAGGCTTGCAGCAGGCTTATCAAGGCAAGCCGCTGGCGCTGAGCGAAGCGCGAATCGAACAGATCCTTGCCGATCATGAATCGCAAAACGCCGAGCACGCTTCACAGAACTCCAGCGACGTCGCGATGGAAAACGAGCAACGTTTCCTCACCGCTGAAAAAGCCAAACCGGGTGTGAAGGAACTGGCTGACGGCATCCTGCTCACCGAGCTGACACCGGGCACTGGCGCCAAGGCCGGCCCCGATGGAAAAGTGCAGGTGCTGTATGTCGGTCGACTGCCGGACGGCACCGTGTTCGATCAGAACACTCAGCCACAATGGTTCAACCTCGACAGCGTGATTGCCGGTTGGCGCACCGCGTTGCAGAACATGCCGGTAGGGGCGAAATGGCGACTGGTGATTCCATCGGATCAGGCCTATGGCGCTGATGGCGCCGGCGACTTGATCGCACCGTTTACACCACTGGTGTTTGAAGTGGAATTACGCGGCGCGACCAGTTGATCAGGCAATAAAAAACGGCGCGCTTGGGGCGCACCGTTTTTTTGATCAGGGTTCGGATCAGGCCTGAACCGGATCCTCTTCCTTGTGTGCCGTATGCAGCACTTCAATCAGGCAGTCTTCAAGTTCGAAGCGTTCGTGGAGCAGGCCACCGAGCTCCTTGAATTTCTCGGCAACGCATTTGCCGGCATCGCACAGATCATTGAACGCGAGCAGCTTCTCGGTGATGACGTCGATACGCGGGTAGATCGTCTCGGCGAGTTCCAGGCCACGCTTGTCGTTGAACGCCTTGGCTTCGCCCGTCAGCTGTTCATAGATTTCGAAATGCCCGGCCGACACGTAATCAACCAGCACGCCGCAGAATTCCTGCAAAGGCTTACGGCTCTCGGACAACGACTCAGGCTGTGCACCGAGTTTGTCGTAGGCGCCAATCAGCTCCTCACGCTCCTGCAACCAGCGGTCGATCAGCAGATGAACTCCACCCCAACGTTCCTGAGCATTCTGACAACTTTCGAGCATGGCAATCTCTCTTCCCTTGTGGGTCATGCTGCTCTACACCCGCGCCCCGCTTTTGATTTTGGCTTGGGGGACGGCCGGGCAGAGCGTCATCGAGCAACATAAATCCAATGACACGTGCGGGCCAGATTATGCCCGCACGCCTATGGCTTCAAGGTACGCAGGAGATAAAGTTCATACAAGTGTTTAATCCCGCAGCCCCCCCCGGTGCGACGCTTCGCCGCTGAGCGGTCGCTGCAGAGCGCCCCAGACCAGCCGTAACATTTGATAGACCGCAAGAATCGACACCGCGACAAAGAACAACAGACTCCATTCCGGAAGACTCAGATCGAACAGCGTCCAGGAAATTTCGGCGCAATCAGTGCCGCCGTTAAACATTCGTTGCAATGCGCAGATCCACGACAGTCCACTGAACAGCGTCTCGGCCGCCGGAGCACAATTGTCCAGTTGCAGCACCGGATCGCTTTGTATCAGCACCTGGCGCCAGGCCGCCGTGGTGCCGCCCAG
This sequence comes from Pseudomonas sp. HMWF006, assembly GCF_003061205.1. Lineage (NCBI taxonomy): Bacteria > Pseudomonadati > Pseudomonadota > Gammaproteobacteria > Pseudomonadales > Pseudomonadaceae > Pseudomonas > Pseudomonas sp. HMWF006. Next base: position 3,633 of record NZ_QAIU01000604.1, on the reverse strand, counting down.
ACTCGCGCACAGCACCAGCAGCCAGTAAAGCCACAAGCCAACACGCCTGGGGCCATGCACCGCCGCCAGACCGCAGCACACGCACAGCAGCGTAAGAAACAACCGCTGCACCAGACATAGACTGCACGGCGCCAGACCGACCGCGTATTCAAGATAATAGGAAGCTCCCAGAGCAAAGGCCCCCGCAGTGAAAGCCATGAAAAACAAGGAGCGTGAGCAGGCCAACGACATGGCTTTTCCGTAACAGTGGAGACAGGCTGTAACGGTAGAGGAAAGCGTGTCAGCCTTTCAAGACGAGGTCCTGACGACAGTTCACCAGAGGTGTAGGGAAAACCCGACAGGTTCAAGAGGAAAGGATGAAGCCCTCTGTAGGACTTTATCCAGGACGCTGGCTGAAGTTGAATTTCGGTCGTAAACGGTCAACGAGGGAGAGGCCTCCCTCGTGTCTTCAGGCATGCACCGGAGCCGGCAACGGCGCGGCCAGCAAGCGCTCATCCAACAGACCAAGCCCTTCCTGAAACAACTGATTGCTGCGCTCGGTATCGCCCAGTTGCGCAAGCAGGCGGGCCAGCTCGGCACAGGTTTCCGGATTGCGCTGCACGCGCAGGCTGCTTTCCAGATAATCCCGGGCCTTGCCCCAAAGACTGGTTTGCAGGCAGAGACGTCCCAGAGTCAGCAGCAGGCTCGGGTCGCCCGGATGCTCCTTGAGCCAGCCTTCGGCGGTTTGCAGCTGGCGCGCAGGATCACTGCCGCGCACCAGACCATAAAGCCGGGCGAGATGGCTGTCGTACTTGCGCTTCAGCGCCGTGCGCAGGACTTCTTCAGCCTCGACCTGAGCCCCCAACTGACGCAACTGCTCGGCGTACGCCAGCACCAGCGGCGGCTCCTGACGCTGGGCAGAGGTGAGCTGTTCCCAGGCCCGCTGCAGCGACTGCCGGCCCACGCTGCCGTCCTCGTCACGGTGCGCCGCCAGCGACAGGTTTTCGCCCCAGGCGCGGCGCTCCAGCTCAGCCAGTTCGGACGGCGGCAGGACTTTGTCCTTGCGCAGCTCCGGCAACAGACGAATCACCGCCGACCATTCGCCACGTTGCTGATACAGACGCTGCAATTGCCGCAACGTCTGCGCATTGCGTGGATGACGTTCGTGCATCGCTTGCAGGGTCACCAGGGCGCCCTCGGTATCGCCGCGATCGGTCTGCAACTGTGCATGGCTCAAGGCAATCGCCAACTCAGCCTGAGGCTGGCGTTCGAGCGCCCGTTCCAGCAAGCGATCGCACTCCTCGTAATGGCCTTGCTCGTTGGCCGCCCGGGCCGCGCCGAGGTAATACAGCAACGGTTGGCGTTCAGCTTCGGCGGCGCGGTAAAGATGACGCTGCGCGCTGGCCCAGCGACCTTCCGCCAGATCCAGCTGACCATGTTCGATCGCCACTTGCACGCGACGGCTGCGGTTGCGTCGCGACCACGGGTTGACCACGCCGCTGGAGGTCATGACCAGTTCAACCAGTGCCTTGATCCCCCAGATCACCAGCCACAACACTGCGATCACCGCAAGAGTCGCCCACAGGCTCGACTCATAGCGGAAGCTCTTGTAGGCGACCAGCACGTAACCGGAATGCTCGGCAATCGCCAGCCCCAACGCCGCCGTCGCGGCGATCACCAGAAACACGATCACATACAGGCGTTTCATGGCGTGGCCTCCTGCGCAGTGCTGGCAGCAGGTTTGGCGAAGGGTTTCACCGACTCTTCGGCGTTGACGTTACGCCGCTCAAGATAAGCCTGAACCGCACTCAACGTGCCGGCCAGATCCGGCGTGGCGACCGTGACCGGTGCCTTGCTCAGCTCGGCGACCTGTTCGAGCATCACTTTGCTCTGCGGATTGTCCGGGTTGAAATTGCCCTTGAGCACGTCACGCGCCTCGGCCAGCGCCTGGGTGTAAACCGGCGCCTGACCATTGAGCGCGGCCCACTGCGCCTGCTCCAGCGCCAGGCTCAGGGCCAGGCGGACCTGGCTCAGGCTCTGACCGGCCAGCAATGGCTTCACATTCTTGTCGGCGTTGAAATCAATGCGGATGTAGCGCGAGATCTGATCCCACCACTGCGCCCAGCGACTGGCGCCGTCACCATCGGACGTCAGGCCCAGCAGCGACTCGCCGCGATCCTTGTACTCCGGCGCCAGCTCGGTGAGGCTGATGACCTGATCGCGCAGGGCACCAATACGCAGAAACAATCCGGTGCGATCCGGCTGCTCGGTGCTTCGCAGGGCGACGAGAGTTTTCGCCACTTGCTCACGGGCGGCGAACGATCCGGGGTCGTTCTGCTCACGCAGGATTTCATCGGCGCCCTGGACCAATGCCTGTGCGCTGCTGATGTCCTGCAACGCCGACAGACGCAGGCTGGCCAGACGCAGCAAGTGCTCGGCCTCAGCCAGGCGCCAATCCTTGCGACTGGCGCCAAGGACCGTTTCCAGACGCTGATTGAGGCGCTGTTGATCACCCTGCAGTTGAGTCACCAGACGCTGTCGATCAGCCAGTTCATCGGCACCCGGCAACTGCGCGAGGCGTTCGGTCAGGCGCTGTTCGTTGAGTTTCAGGCTCTGTGCCTGATCGTTCAACGCCTGCACCTGGCCCGACTGTTGTTGCGTGTTGGTCTGCAGGTGACGTACCTGCCAGACACCCCAGCCACCAATCGCGACGCCGGCGGCGCCGAGCAACAAGGCGACGATCGCCAATCCATTGCCTCGGCGCGGCTCGGTGGCCGGCGGTGGCGTTTCAACCTGAGTCTCGATCACAGGCTGGACATCATCTTTAGGCAAGGCTGTTTCGCTCACGTATCCATCCTTTGCATTAGAGAACGGGCACGGGATGCTCCCGTAACGCCGTCAGCAAAGCCGCGGCACTCGCGCCACGGCAATCCACAACTGTTTGGGCCCCGGCGGCACGTGCCAGCTCGGCGACTCTTGGGCTTGGAACAAACAACGGCAACTGCGCTATCGCCGGCCAGGCATCGCCGGCCATCTGGCGCAGGTGCTCGAAACCCTGTCCACTGCTGACCACCAGCCCGTTCAAGCGTTCCGCTTCAATCCGCCGCGGCAATTCTTGCGCGGCATAGGCTGGCAGCTCACGACGATACAATTCCAGATACTCGACACTAGCACCAAGCGTGCGCAAACGCTCGGCGAGCAACTCGCGGCCGCCCTCGCCGCGCAGGATCAGTACTCGCGCACCGGACTGGCTGACCGCCTCGCGCAGACGCGGCAACTGCAGCAACGCTTCGCTGTCATCACCAGTGTCCGGGCAGTGCACGTCCAGGCCACGGTCGCGCAGAATCTGCGCGGTCGCCGCGCCCACGCTGAACCACGGCATCGCCAACATGGGCGGGCCACCGGCATCGAGCAGGTCGACCGCAATGCGCGCTGCCGGTTTGCTGACCACGATCACCGCGCTGCAGCCCGACAGCTGCGCAATCGCCTGACGGATTTTGTCAGAGACCGGCAGCGGCACGATGTCCAGAAGCGGCAGGCAACTGCTGAAAACCCCCTGCCCTGCTAACGTCTCGGCGAGCGCCGCGCAATCTTCGGCGGGGCGCGTCAGCAGCAGTCGCCAACCGGTCACTCGTGACCTGCCTCGCCATACAC
>NZ_QAIU01000603.1:0-1272 GCF_003061205.1 Pseudomonas sp. HMWF006 | reverse complement strand
GGTCGGCAGCAGCATCTTCAACATCCTTGTCACCCTCGGCCTGTCGGCGTTGATCATTCCGCTGCGTGTGTCGCGGCAACTGGTGCGCCTCGATATTCCGCTGATGATCGGCGCCAGCCTGCTGGTGTTCGTCCTGGCATGGAACGAGGAGATCGGGCGTTTCGACGGCATCGTGCTACTGGCCGCCTTGGCGTTGTACCTCGGTTTGCTGTTTCGGCAGTCGCGCCACTCGACGCGACCGCATTCCGATCCCCCGCAAGCGCTGCAGGCGTCATGGATCACCAGCGTGCTGATGATCATCGTCGGCCTGGCGATGCTGGTGTTCGCCGGGCACCTGTTGCTCAACGCTGCGGTTGTGGTGGCGACTGATCTCGGTTTCTCGGAACGCGTCATCGGCCTGACCGTGGTCGCCGTCGGCACGTCGCTGCCGGAACTCGCGACGTCGTTGATCGCGGCCTTGCGCGGGCAACGGGATATCGCTGTCGGCAACGTGATCGGCGCCAACCTGTTCAACCTGCTGGGGGTGCTCGGCCTGACTGCACTGATCGCACCGACGCCACTGTCGGTGTCGCCGAACGCGCTGGATTTCGACCTGCCGGTGATGCTCGGCGTCGCCGCGCTGTGCCTGCCGGTGTTCTATTCCGGCTACCGCGTGACACGTGCCGAAGGTTTGCTGTTGCTCGGTTTGTACCTGGCGTACGGGTTGCACGTGGTGTCGTTCACCACCGGCATGCCGCTGGCCGGCAAGCTCGAACGGTTGATGCTGTTTTATGTCTTGCCGACGCTGTTGACGTTTCTGCTGTTCACGTCGATCCGCGCCTGGCGCCGCCAACACCACAAGAGGGATATGCCATGACCGAGTCGAAGAAGTCCGGGGTTGAAGTCCGCCGTCAGGTAATGGGCGATGCATTTGTTGATCGCGCCTTGGGCAACGCCACCGAGTTCACCCAGCCGCTGCAGGATTTCGTCAATGAACACGCCTGGGGCGGCGTGTGGAATCGTGAAGGTCTGCCGCTGAAAACCCGCAGCCTGATCACCCTCGCCGCACTGACCGCGCTGAAGTGCCCACAGGAGTTGAAGGGCCATGTGCGCGGCGCGCTGAACAATGGCTGCACGGTGGATGAGATTCGTGAGGCGCTGCTGCATTGCGCAGTGTATGCCGGCGTGCCGGCGGCGATTGATGCGTTTCGCGCGGCGCAGGAAGTGATCGATAGCTACCAGAAACCTGAGTGACCTTCCGGGCCTCATCGCGGGCAAGCCCGCTCCCACAGG
>NZ_QAIU01000602.1:16788-23841 GCF_003061205.1 Pseudomonas sp. HMWF006 | reverse complement strand
GCTCTGGAACGGGTGCGCGCGCAGAAAGCCGCGACCGCCGACGCCGCGCTGAAAAAAGCCAAGATCGACGTCGCCATGAGCCGCGCGCAATTGCACAAATCGCTGAAAGCCTTCGGCCATCCACCGACGTTCGAGCAGCAGTCACAACTGATCGTGTTGCAACAGCAGTTCGAAGCCGCCGAGCAGGCGCTGGCGAAACTCGAAAGCAACGCTCCCGGCGCTCCAACAGCGGTGGCCCCGGCCCCGGCGAAAGACGCAGACCTGAAACGGGCGAAAATCCAGTTGGCCATGCACCGCGCCGAACTGAAAAAGGCCCAGACTGCCGAAGCGCCGCCGGAGCGACTCGCCACGCTGGAACAGGCCTTGCGTGACGCAGAGCTAGCGCTTCACGCTGCCGAAGCCGCCAGCGAGCAACCGCTGCCTGATCTCGTGCGCGTGGAAAAACGTCCGATCGACAGCCAGTTGCGCCAGTTGAAAACCGAACTGGCCTACGCCCGCGCCGACCTGAGCAAGCTCGAACGCCGCGCCGACACGCCCAGCGACGCCCTCGACAAGGCCCGCGCCCGTCTGCAGGACGCCGAGCGTCAGGTACACGATCATGTTGCCCCGTGAAGCACCGGATGATCGCCTGCAACAGGCGATGAAGCTGGTGCTGCTCGCTACGCTGCCGGGGCTGCTGGCGTTGTTCTGGCTGTACGGCTGGGGCGTGCTGATCAATCTGCTGCTGGCGGTAGCCACCGCATCACTGGTCGAGGCAAGCGTCAGCCGCCTGCGCCGACAACCGCTGCACCCGACGCTGAGCGACGGTAGCGCATGGGTCAGCGCGACATTGCTGGCGCTGGCCCTGCCGCCTTATTGCCCGTGGTGGCTGACCGTGACGGCGATTGCTGGCGGCTTGCTGTTCGGCAAGCACCTGTACGGTGGCATCGGCAAGAATCCGTTCAATCCGGCCATGCTCGGCTTTGCGCTGGCGATGGTGCTGTTCCCGCAGCCGATGACCCACTGGCCGGCGCACGGGATGAATCTGCTGGCAACGTTTGAACAGGTCTTCAATACGGGTCAGGCGCCGGACGCCTGGGTTCAGGCCACCGCGCTGGACAGTCTGCGTATCAACAAAAGCCTGACCATGGATGAGCTATTCGCCGCCAACCCGGCGTTCGGCCATTTCGGCGGGCGCGGCGTGGAGTGGGTCAATCTGGCGTTTCTTGCCGGGGGGCTGCTGCTATTGCAACGTAGGGTGATCGGCTGGCAAGCACCGGCCGGCATGCTGGTCAGCCTGTTTGTCATCAGCCTGCTGTGCTGGAACGGTTCGGGCTCCGACTCCCACGGCTCGCCGCTGTTTCATCTGCTGAGCGGCGCGACCATGCTCGGTGCATTTTTCATCATCACCGAACCGGTGTCCGGGCCAAAAAGTCCGCTGGCCCGGCTGTTGTTCGGCGTCGGTGTCGGACTGCTGACCTACCTGATCCGCACTTGGGGCGGCTACCCGGATGGCGTCGCGTTTGCGGTGTTGCTGATGAATCTCTGTGTGCCGGCGCTGGAGCGTTTTGCCGCCACTCGCCAGGCGCAGGTGCATTCATGAACCGCGCGGCCTCTGTCATCACACTGGTGCTGATCGCCAGTGTTGGTCTCGGCCTGACTTATGAGGTGCAACGCAGCAGTGCACCGCAGATTGCCATCGAACAACGTCTGCTCGACAGTCGCAAACTGTTGGATGTGCTCGCCGCGGATGCCTACGACAATCAGCCTCTGGAACAGCCACTGGCGTTGGCGGATACGACGTTGAGCCACAGCACGCTGTTGACGGGTTACCGGGCAAGCAAAGCCGGGCAGCCGGTGGCGGTGCTGTTGCGCACGCAAACCGAGGGCTATGCCGGCGCCATCGAATTGCTCATCGCGATTGATGCCAATGGCAGACTGCTGGGTGTTAAAACCCTGCGGCAACATGAAACGCCGGCGTTGGGCGGGCATGTCGGCGACTGGCCGAACAACTGGCTGGCAGGGTTTTCCGGGAAATCACGCAGCGCCCCCGATGACACAGGCTGGGCCTTGAAAAAGGATCAGGGGCAGTTCGATCAACTGGCGGGCGCGACTATCACCTCCCGCGCCACCGTCCATGCCATCCATGACGCCCTGCGCTACTTTGATGAGCACCGGGCAACCTTGCTGGGGGGCGCACCATGAACCGGCCGACGAATCTGAGCAACGCCTTGCTGCTGGCGCTGCTGCTGGGTACCAGCGCCACACTGGCCGGCGCGCTGGGCATGTTGTTGATGTCGAGCGTTGTCACGACGGCTTACGCGGTGTGCATTGCTCCATTGCGCGCTCGGCTGCCTGACAGCGGCCTGTTGCTGGCCAGCCTGCTGCTGGCCGCCACCCTGACCAGTTGCGCCAATATCCTTGGGCAGCGCTGGGCGTTGCAGTGGCACCAGGCACTCGGGTTCTATAGCGGGCTGATCGCCTTGCAATGCGTAGTGCTGGAATACAATGGTTTCTTTCGTCAGGCGCGCACCGAACGCCTGACGTTTTTTGGCCTGTCGAGCGGGCTGCTACTGACGCTGGCGGTACTGCGTGAGCTGCTCGGTCAGGGCCATCTCGGTCGTGGTCTCTCAGAACGCTGGCAAGGTCTGGTTCTGTTCAACGAAGGGCTGCACCTGTTCACCCTGGTTCCCGGCGCTTTCATATTGCTGGGGCTGCTGTTGGCTGCCCGCCAGGCTTTGACTCGCTCGAACGCTCTCTCCAAGGAAACACATCACCCATGAATGCCGCAAAACGCCTTGAGATTTTTCGTCGACTGCATGAAGACAATCCCGAGCCGAAAACCGAACTGGCCTACTCCTCGCCCTTCGAATTGCTGATTGCGGTGATTCTGTCGGCGCAGTCGACGGACGTTGGCGTGAACAAGGCCACGGCCAGGCTCTTCCCCGTTGCCAATACCCCGGCAGCGATCCACGCCCTGGGTGTCGAAGGGCTGTCCGAATACATCAAGACCATCGGCCTCTACAACAGCAAAGCCAAGAACGTGATCGAGACCTGCCGCATGCTGGTCGAACTGCACAATGGTGAAGTCCCGCAAACCCGTGAAGAGCTGGAAGCCCTGCCCGGCGTGGGCCGCAAGACCGCCAACGTGGTGCTCAATACCGCTTTTCGACAATTGACCATGGCGGTCGACACGCACATTTTTCGTGTCAGCAATCGCACCGGCATCGCTCCGGGGAAAAATGTGGTTGAGGTGGAAAAGAAGCTGATGAAGTTTGTACCCAAAGACTACCTGCTGGATTCTCACCACTGGCTGATTTTGCACGGTCGCTACGTGTGTCTCGCCCGCAAGCCGCGCTGTGGCAGTTGCCGGATCGAAGATCTGTGCGAGTACAAACACAAAACATCGGACGATTGAGTGGCTATTGGTTTTACTGATTCACCGATTGAAAAAATCTTTTTTACCCACAGCAGGAATGTCGATATAAGGAGCGCCAAAGGCAGTCTTAGCCTGGAGTTAACCTTATGACTGACAGTAAAGAACAACTGGATGTAGATGACGAATTTACTGCTGCGGAAACCGACGACACCGAACCGGTGGTCGAGGTCGCCAAAACCAATCTGAGCAAACGCCGCACCATCGACAACCTGCTTGAGGAGCGCCGACTGCAAAAGCAATTGGCTGATTACGATTTTGATCTCTGACATTTGAGAGCCTCCCGATACGGAGGCTTTTCATTTTCTGCGACTCGCTGAATTCGATCGGCCCATGATCACGTCAGTGACGCCACTCAGACAAGTCCGTTACGCTGCGCCAACTCGATCAGATCGACCAGTGAGCGGGCATTGAGCTTGAGCAACAGGCGGGTCTTGTAAGTGCTCACCGTCTTGTTGCTTAAAAACATGCCATCGGCAATTTCCTTGTTGGTCTTTCCCCGCGCCAACTGTTGCAAGACCATCATTTCCCGACCGGACAGGCGATCCACCATATCGGCTTCGCTGGCGTTGCCCAGACTGGTGCGCACGGTGTGCAGCGCCTGATTGGGAAAATAGCTGTAGCCCGACAACACTGCCTTGATTGCACTGAGCAACTCGGTGAGGTCCTGCTGTTTACACACATAACCCGCCGCCCCCGATTGCATGCAGCGCATTGAAAAGTGTCCGGGTGCCTGTGACGTCAATACGAGAACCTTGACAGGCATGGCCGTTGAAGTCAGGCGCGCGATAACTTCCAGGCCATCAAGTTTCGGAATACCAATATCCAGAATGACAATATCCGGCATCTGGTCGCGAGCAAGTTGCAATGCATCCACACCGTTATCAGTTTCCGCGATGACTTCATAGCCATGACGTTCCATCAGCATACGTACCGCAAGACGAATGACGGGGTGATCATCCACGATCAGCACTTTATTCATGGGCAAGTCCAGTTTCGCTGTTCGAATTTTTTGAACACGCACAATATCCCAGCCACTTGTCCCGTGGCATGCCAAGTTTCACACGCACTTGCATCCAGAGACATTCCCTACAGCCAATGAGGATAAATCCCACAAAAATCCTTTCCTCATCTAAAAATCCGACGCCTCAACGGACACTCTCGGCTTGAATCTGTAACGGCGTGCGCTGTTTGCCAGCCAGCGCTGCGCTAGCAACGCGAGCGTCTGTCGTGGCAGGCATCACACGCCGTATCGCAGCATATAGAAATAAAAAGTTATGGCGCTCGCCACTTAAAACAGCCGCGCATCGTCAATAACTTACAAACATTCGGAGCGCGGGTATTTATACTTCGGAAAATAATTTTGTTATAACCAAGAGCAAGCCCTTGCAACAAAAAAGCCGCCAACAACTCACAAAACAATGAAAACCTACAACCACAAGAGCACGATCATGTTAAAAATCAAGAGCAGAATTACCAACCCGATGACGGTCATCGCTATATTCGCAGCCATTTCGGAAACATCGGCCGCCGTGTCCCTGCCATTTCTTGGCAATGAAGATCGTGAGTTTTACGTGTGGTTTCTCGTCATATTCCCGTTCTACTTGTTATTTCTTTTCTTTCTGACTTTAAACTTCAACCACCGCTCACTGTATTCCCCATCCGATTTCAATAAAGATGAAAGCTTTTTAAAAGCCATCGAAAACAGCGAGCGCAACTCCAGACGAAATCCATCTTCGCGAGAACTGCGTGCCCAAGGTATTTCAGGGTTTTCAAGTTGCATACTGTCCGGTCCCCCTCAAACCAGCCCATGCAAGAACAAGTGCAGAGCCCACAACGTGGCCGATCCGCCGTCAGGTGACAGCGCATCCTCGGGACCTGTTGTTCAGCACATCATTCAGTTGACCACGGCCCTGCGCAGCCTGCACATGATCGACATACGGAATCTCGACACGACGAAAGAAATCACGGCGATTCTGGAAAAAATCCACCACACCGACAAAAAAACCGACCGGGTCATCGTCCTTATCAGCAATCATGTGTCGGATGTTTTCCTGACACAAAACGCGTTACTGCCGATCAAACCGGCGAAGAAGGACACGGGCGCGACGCCCTATATTGTTTACAACGTGTGCTCACAAGCGATCACGCTGTTGGGGCGGGTTTGAAGGATGGAGCACGTCCATTGCGAGAGTGCGCCAGAGATCGCCCGATACGCGCAAGACACAGCATTCAATAAAAAAGGCGGGCCTGTCTTAACGACAAGCCCGCCTTTTCATTGCACAGCGTTCTGAAAGAATCAGAACAACTTGCGACCCTTGTTGGCCGCAATGCGCATGCGCAGCGCATTGAGCTTGATGAAGCCCGCCGCGTCGGCCTGGTTGTAAGCACCGCCGTCTTCTTCGAAGGTCGCGATGTTGGCATCGAACAGCGAATCGTCGGACTTGCGGCCAGTCACGATCACGTTGCCCTTGTACAGCTTCAGACGAACCACACCGTTCACGTTGACCTGCGAAGCGTCGATCATCTGTTGCAGCATCAGACGCTCAGGGCTCCACCAGTAGCCGGTGTAGATCAGGCTGGCGTATTTCGGCATCAGCTCGTCTTTGAGGTGAGCGACTTCGCGGTCCAGGGTGATCGACTCGATGGCGCGGTGAGCGCGCAGCATGATGGTGCCGCCCGGGGTTTCGTAGCAACCACGGGACTTCATGCCGACATAACGGTTTTCGACGATGTCGAGACGACCGATACCGTGAGCGCCACCGATCTTGTTCAGCGTTGCCAATACGGTGGCCGGGGTCATTTCGACGCCGTCCAGCGCAACGATGTCGCCGTTACGGTAGGTCAGTTCCAGGTATTGCGGGGTGTCGGGAGCCTTCTCCGGGGAGACGGTCCAGCGCCACATGTCTTCTTCGTGCTCGGTCCAGGTGTCTTCCAGCACGCCGCCTTCATAGGAGATGTGCAGCAGGTTGGCATCCATCGAGTACGGGGATTTTTTCTTGCCGTGACGCTCGATCGGGATCGCGTGCTTCTCGGCGTAGTCCATCAGTTTCTCGCGGGACAACAGGTCCCACTCACGCCAAGGAGCAATCACTTTCACGCCTGGCTTGAGTGCGTAGGCACCCAGTTCGAAACGCACCTGGTCGTTACCCTTGCCGGTAGCACCATGGGAAATGGCGTCGGCGCCGGTTTCGTTGGCGATTTCGATCAGACGTTTGGCGATCAGCGGGCGTGCGATGGAAGTACCCAGCAGGTACTCGCCTTCGTAAACGGTATTGGCGCGGAACATCGGGAACACGAAATCACGCACGAACTCTTCGCGCAGATCGTCGATGTAGATTTCTTTGACGCCCATGGCCTGAGCCTTGGCGCGGGCCGGCTCGACCTCTTCGCCTTGACCGAGATCAGCGGTGAACGTCACCACTTCACAGTTATAAGTATCCTGCAGCCACTTGAGGATCACCGAAGTGTCCAGGCCGCCGGAATACGCCAGAACGACCTTGTTTACGTCCGCCATGCCATCACTCCACGGGGTTCTACGGAAAGCCGAGGAGTCTACCGCTCAAACGCGATAATTTACAGAGGCGCGACAGCTTAAGACGACAAAGCGACAGATTCTGTCGAGAGCGCGACGATGA
>NZ_QAIU01000602.1:5261-16778 GCF_003061205.1 Pseudomonas sp. HMWF006 | reverse complement strand
GGCCTGGGGCGCCGGTACGGAGGGCGTTGCCACCCGGGCCAGTTTCACCGCTACCCGACGATTCTTCGCCCGGTTGGCCGCATTGGTGTTGGGCACCAGCGGGTATTGCTCACCGTGGAACCGCACAGTGATCTGCGATTCGGCGATGCCGTTGGCCTTGAAGAAATCCACCACCGCCAATGCGCGACGACGCGACAACTCGCGATTGGTCAGGCGGTTGCCGCTGTTGTCCGAATGGCCATCGAGCTCGATGTGATTGACCGTCGGATCAGCCTTCATGTACTCCAGCATCACTTGCAGCTTGGCCTTGGCAGCAGCGTCCAGATCCGTGCCTTCGCCGGGGAAGCCGATCTGCGACTGCTTGATCTGATCGAAATTCTGCGGCAGCAACTTCGCCACACAGGTCTGGTAGTCGTTGAACGCCTTGCTGAACTTGACGGGCAGCAGGCGCACTTCAGACACCCGGCCATCGCCGGACGCACGACGCACCACCGGGCTGCGACCGTCGAGCAAACCGTTGATCAGCCCGCCGGCCTGAGACTGCGAACTGTTGAACAGCACGTTGCCAGTTCCGATCCGGACGCTGCCCAGATAGATGTCGTTACGCCCCGGCTGCCACGGCGCGGCCGCCGCGAGCAAGGTCGCCGAACCGCCGCCGAGCATGGCGTTGTAGGCATTCAGACGAAAAATCGCCTGCTCGCCGGCCTTGCGCACGAACTGGCCCGAGCCGAAATCGGTGATCGGCTGGGTCAGACGGCACTCGAACTTGTCACCCTCGACCGTCCACTCAATGTTCTCCAGACGCGTCTGGTAGGTGAGCGCCATCGCGGGGAGGCTGGCAAACACACTGAGCAAGGCTAAATATCGCTGGCGCACGGGAGGCTCCATTGGCTTCTGTAACACAAAGACCGATTCACACTATGTTTACGGCATACCTTCGGGATATCGGAAGGTTCCGGCAAAACTTGATAGCGAGTGCCTGCAAGAGTCTTTTCCGGTAGCATTCCCCTCAGTTTGACCCGCCTGGAATTCCCTCATGTCCGACCGCCTGACCCTGCTGCGTCCCGACGACTGGCACATTCATCTTCGCGATGGTGCCGTGTTGACCAATACCGTTGCCGATGTTGCGCGCACCTTTGGCCGCGCAATCATCATGCCCAACCTGGTACCACCGGTGCGCAACGCCGCTGAAGCCGACGGCTATCGCCAGCGGATTCTCGCTGCCCGCCCGGCCGGCAGTCGCTTCGAACCGCTGATGGTGCTGTACCTCACCGACCGCACCCAGCCCGAAGAAATTCGTGAAGCCAAGGCCAGCGGTTTCGTGCATGCCGCCAAACTGTACCCGGCCGGCGCCACCACCAACTCCGATTCCGGCGTAACCAGCATCGACAAGATCTTCCCAGTGCTGGAAGCGATGGCTGAAGTCGGCATGCCGTTGCTGATCCACGGTGAAGTCACGCGTGGCGATGTCGACGTCTTCGACCGCGAAAAGATTTTCATTGATGAGCACATGCGCCGTGTAGTCGAGCGTTTCCCGACGCTCAAAGTGGTGTTCGAACACATCACCACCGGCGACGCCGTGCAGTTCGTCAACGAGGCTTCGGCCAACGTCGGCGCGACCATCACCGCGCATCACCTGCTGTACAACCGCAACCACATGCTGGTAGGCGGAATTCGGCCGCACTTCTATTGCCTGCCGATCCTCAAGCGCAATACGCACCAGGAAGCCCTGCTCGACGCCGCCACCAGCGGCAGCGCAAAGTTCTTCCTCGGCACCGACTCGGCGCCGCACGCCCAGCACGCCAAGGAAGCCGCCTGCGGCTGCGCTGGCTGCTACACCGCGTACGCCGCCATCGAGTTGTATGCTGAAGCCTTCGAACAGCGCAATGCGCTGGACAAGCTCGAAGCCTTTGCCAGCCTCAACGGCCCGCGCTTCTATGGCCTGCCGGCGAACACCGACCGCATCACCCTGGTTCGCGAAGAATGGACCGCCCCGACCAGCCTGCCTTTTGGCGAGCTGAACGTTATCCCGCTGCGCGCCGGTGAAAAACTGCGCTGGCGCCTGCTGGAGGAACACGCGTGAGTGAAGACCATTTCGACGATGAACTGGACGGTCAAGGTGGCGGCGGTTCCCGTCACCCGATGGCAGCACGCTTTCGCGGTTACCTGCCGGTTGTCGTCGACGTAGAAACCGGTGGCTTCAACTCGGCCACCGATGCGTTGCTGGAGATTGCCGCGACCACCATCGCCATGGATGAAAAGGGTTTCGTTTATCCGGATCACACCTACTTCTTCCGTGTCGAGCCATTCGAAGGCGCCAACATCGAAGCGGCGGCGCTGGAGTTCACCGGGATCAAGCTCGATCACCCGTTGCGCATGGCCGTCAGCGAAGAAACCGCGCTGACCGACATCTTCCGTGGCATTCGCAAGGCATTGAAGGCCAATGGCTGCAAGCGGGCGATCCTGGTCGGCCACAACAGCAGCTTCGACCTTGGCTTCCTGAATGCGGCCGTTGCGCGCCTGGACATGAAGCGCAACCCGTTTCATCCGTTCTCCAGTTTCGACACGGCAACACTGGCCGGTCTGGCTTACGGTCAAACCGTATTGGCCAAGGCCTGTCAGGCGGCCGATATCGACTTCGACGGTCGTGAAGCGCACTCGGCGCGTTACGACACCGAGAAAACCGCTGAACTGTTCTGCGGGATCGTCAACCGCTGGAAACAGATGGGCGGCTGGGAGGACTTCGACGACTGATCCTCGTCGGGCAAATCCCGCACATAAAAAAACCGGCCACGCAGGCCGGTTTTTTTGTACCTGAACGTTGCGCCTTACAGGGCAGCAGCGTTCTCGGTCAGGTAAGCCGCAACGCCTTCTGGCGAAGCGTTCATGCCTTTGTCGCCTTTCTTCCAGTTGGCAGGGCAGACTTCGCCGTGCTCTTCGTGGAATTGCAGAGCGTCAACCAGACGGATCAGCTCTTCCATGTTACGGCCCAGCGGCAGGTCGTTGACGATCTGCGAGCGGACAACGCCCTTGTCGTCGATCAGGAACGCGCCACGGAAAGCCACGCCGCCTTCGGATTCAACGTCGTAGGCTTTAGCGATGTCGTGCTTCATGTCGGCAGCCATGGTGTATTTCACCTGGCCGATGCCGCCATTGTTAACCGGGGTGTTACGCCAGGCGTTGTGGGTGAAGTGCGAGTCGATCGACACAGCGATCACTTCAACGTTGCGTGCCTTGAAGTCAGCCATGCGGTTGTCCAGAGCGATCAGCTCGGACGGGCAGACGAAGGTGAAGTCCAGTGGGTAGAAGAACACCAGGCCGTATTTGCCTTTGATGGCCGAGGACAGGGTGAAGCTGTCAACGATCTCGCCATTGCCGAGTACGGCCGGGACGGTAAAGTCAGGGGCTTGTTTGCCTACGAGTACGCTCATTGATATCTCCTGGTGTAAAGACTTGAAGTTCAGGGTCCGGGCCAGCCTGCCACCCTCAGGCGACAGCCCTGTGACACGAACCCCCTTCGCAAGGGCCGACCATCATACACTGCGTTTTTGGCCTGTCCTCAACGGTTTTTAGCGAAAGCGGATAATGGCGCTGCATTTCCGGGGCCAGGCAAATCGCCATTAATCACCGTTCGTCAGTCATCCGCATTTCCAGTGAAAACCATTCAGAAAGCACTTTGACAATCATTCTCGTTAACATTAAGATCCATCGCAATTGAGTCACAACCAGCGACGGTTCTCACTTATGTATGTTTGCCTCTGCACTGGCGTCACCGACGGACAGATCCGCGATGCGATCTATGAAGGTTGCTGCAGCTACAAAGAAGTCCGCCAGGCCACTGGCGTCGCCAGCCAATGCGGCAAATGTGCGTGCCTTGCCAAGGAAGTCGTTCGCGAAACCCTGACCAAGCTGCAAACAGCCCAGGCTGCGATCCCCTACCCTGTTGAATTTACAGCGGCATAATCACTCCCCTATTTCGAAAAACCGGACATATGTCCGGTTTTTTTATGCCTGCAAATCAATCGGTTAGGCGCTAGACGCGGAACACAAACATTCTTATTCAGATTTAATTTCATTTATTATTCAATAACTTAGGTTTGACACTTATAAATACCAAGCTCAAACTCCGCCTTATATACAGCTATTACAGGGCAGGACTCCCATCATGAAAGGCGACATTACAGTCATCCAGCATCTCAACAAGATCCTTGCCAATGAACTGGTCGCGATCAATCAGTACTTCCTGCATGCGCGCATGTATGAAGATTGGGGCCTGAACAAGCTGGGCAAACACGAGTACCACGAGTCCATCGACGAGATGAAACACGCGGACAAGCTGATCAAGCGCATTCTGTTCCTGGAAGGCCTGCCGAACGTGCAGGACCTGGGCAAGCTGCATATCGGCGAGCACACCAAGGAAATGCTGGAGTGCGATCTGCGTATCGAAAAGACCGGCCACGCCGATCTGAAAGCCGCCATCGCGCATTGCGAAACCGTGGGCGACTTTGGCAGCCGTGAACTGCTCGAAGACATTCTTGAGTCCGAAGAAGAACATATCGACTGGCTGGAAACCCAACTGGGCCTGATCGATAAAGTCGGTCTTGAGAACTATCTGCAATCGCAGATGGGCGAAGAGTAAGTCAGCGTCCGCTGAACTCGCGACACTAAAAAGCCCCGCCCTCTTTCGAGGCGCGGGGCTTTTTTATGCCTGATGCGATGCAGGCAACACCACGAATCACATGCAGGAGTGAGCCTGCTCGCGATGGCGGTGTGTCAGCCGATACTTCAATAACTGACAGAACACTATCGCGAGCAGGCTCACTCCTACACAAAAGCGAATCAGGCTTCGGACTTGTTCGCAGCGGCCGCTTCAACAGCTGCCTTGATGGTGCTTTGCAGCGAACCATCTGCAGCCATCTCGGTCATGATGTCGCTACCGCCGACCAGTTCACCGCCGACCCACAGTTGCGGGAAAGTCGGCCAGTTGGCGTACTTCGGCAGATTGGCGCGGATTTCCGGGTTCTGCAGGATGTCCACGTACGCAAACTTTTCGCCACACGCCATCACAGCCTGCGCAGCTTTTGCGGAGAAGCCGCACTGCGGGGCATTCGGCGAGCCTTTCATGTAAAGCAGAATGGTGTTGTTGGCAATCTGCTCTTTAATCGTTTCGATGATATCCATGGAGCACCTCGGCTGAACTTTCCGACTCATGGGTCGGCACGGTGGCGCATTGTAACGGAATCCCGAGCGCCATGCTCGGTCTCCCCGACAGACATGCTCAGGCTGCTGCCACCGTCACCGGCACACCATTGAGCGCCGCATTGCCCGACAGCTCATCCAGTTGGCACTCATCGGTCAGGTCGTTGGCACTCGACCCCGGCTGACCGCTGGCAATCGTCATCTGCACGCCCGGACGCGCATGGCCCCAGCCATGCGGCAGGCTCACCACGCCCTTCATCATGTCGAGGCTGCCGAGCACTTCGACCTCGATCTGCCCGACCCGCGAACAGACACGTACTCGCTGCCCATCACTGAGCCCGCGACTGGCAAGATCCTCCGGGTGCATCAGCAACTGATGACGCGGCTTGCCCTTCACCAGCCGATGGTAGTTGTGCATCCACGAATTGTTGCTGCGCACATGCCGACGGCCAATCATCAGCAACTCATCAGCGGCCGGTGCTCGCAACGCAGCGAAGCGCACGAGGTCGGCGAGGATCTCCGGCGGAGCAGCCTGCACCCGCTGATTCGGCGTTTTCAGGCGCGATGCCAGATTCGGTTTCAACGCGCCCAGATCAATGCCATGCGGATGATCGAACAGCGTCGCCAACGAGAGTTTTTGCTCGGACGCATCACCGTACAGGCCCATGCGCAAGCCCATGTCGATCATCTTCGCCGGCGGCATCGTTGGTTTGAGCTCCTTGCCGGTCCTCTCGGCAAAGGCCTTGGCCAGGCCGACAAAGATTTCCCAGTCATGCAGTGCGCCCTCGGGCTTGGCGAGAATCGCCCGATTGAAGCGGGTGACGTTGCGCACCGCGAACAGGTTGAACGTGGTGTCGTAGTGATCGTTCTCCAGCGCCGAGGTCGACGGCAGGATCAGGTCGGCGTAACGCGTGGTTTCGTTGATGTACAGGTCGATACTGACCATGAACTCCAGGCCGTCGAGTGCCTGTTCCAGTTGTCGGCCGTTGGGCGTCGACAGCACCGGATTGCCCGCCACGGTGATCAGTGCGCGAATTTGCCCGTCGCCTTCGGTGAGCATCTCTTCGGCCAGCGCCGACACCGGCAATTCGCCGCCGTATTCCGGGCGCCCGGACACACGACTTTGCCATTTGTTGAAATGCCCACCCGAAGTCGACGCCACCAGATCCACTGCCGGTTCGGTGCACAACGCGCCGCCAACACGATCGAGATTGCCGGTGACCAGATTGATCAATTGCACCACCCAGTGACACAAGGTGCCAAAGGCCTGGGTCGAGACGCCCATCCGCCCGTAGCACACCGCACTCGGTGCAGCGGCAAAGTCGCGGGCCAGTTGGCGGATCTGATCGGCAGGCACCGCGCACAACGGGCTCATTGCCTCAGCCGTGAAGGTCGCCACTGCCGCGCGCACGTCGTCCAGCCCGTCAACCGGCAAATGACTGTCGCGAGTCAGGCCTTCGCTGAACAGCGTGTTGAGCACCCCGAACAACAACGCCGCATCGCCCCCCGGGCGCACGAACAAATGCTGATCCGCGATCGCCGCCGTCTCGCTGCGCCGTGGATCGACCACCACCACCTTGCCGCCACGCGCCTGAATCGCTTTCAGGCGCTTCTCGACATCGGGCACGGTCATGATGCTGCCATTGGACGCCAGCGGATTGCCGCCCAGGATCAGCATGAAATCGGTGTGGTCGATGTCCGGAATCGGCAGCAACAAGCCGTGGCCGTACATCAGGTAACTGCTCAGGTGATGGGGCAACTGATCGACCGAGGTCGCGGAGAAGCGATTGCGCGTCTTCAGCAGGCCGAGAAAGTAGTTGCTGTGGGTCATCAGCCCGTAGTTGTGCACGCTCGGGTTGCCCTGATAAACCGCCACGGCGTTTTGCCCGTGACGCGCCTGAATTGCCGCCAGGCGCTCGGCCACCAGCGCAAAAGCCTCGTCCCACTCGATCGGCAGCCATTCGCTGCCGACCCGGCGCATCGGCTGGCGCAAACGGTCGGGGTCATTCTGAATATCTTGCAGGGCCACAGCCTTGGGGCAGATATGGCCGCGGCTGAACGTGTCGAGGGCATCGCCCTTGATCGAGGTGATCGCGACGCTGCCATCGGTTTCAGTGGTTTCGATGGTCAGGCCGCAAATGGCTTCGCACAGGTGGCAGGCACGGTGATGGAGAGTCTTGGTCATGGCCAGTCTCTGTCTTGTTCTGGGCGGGCAACAGGCCTGCGGGAACAAAACTATGGCCCGTGCGCAGCCCCCGCGCCAGCGACGTTCGTCTTGTGAATTGACGCTTATCAGGGGCGCCGATAGCCCGCCGCGTCAGTTCGACGGCAATTGGGGCGGTGCGGCGAGCTGGATTTCCTGAATGGTTTCGATCTGCTCGTGGGCGACGTGCACGCCGGTGAGTTCGCCGATCAGGCGCCAGTGTTCATCGAGCCCGGCGCTGATGGTCGCCATGCGATCAATCATGTGGCGCCCCGCAGACTTGACCACTTCGTCTTCGCTGCGCAGCAGTTCGAAGGACATTGAAGTAACAGAGGCGGTGAGATGGGTCAGTGAGCGAGCCGTGTGGCCCAGCAATTCCATTAACAGTTGTTCTTTCGATTCCATGCGGAGGCTTCCTGCGTCGCTCGAAACTTATTTATAACCCAGCACTTTGCTTTAGCAAATGTTTCAGCCCGATCATCCGACCAAGCGGATCCGCAACCACCCGGTCCCGAACCGACCCGAACGGCACTCTCCCCGCCACGGCGCATTGCCAAGCCCCGCGAGGCCAGTGTACAAAGTGGCTCGCTGCTGTACTGAACCCGGCTTCAAATGCGCGACCGCCCACGGCGGCCCGCTCTCCGAATCCCGCAAAAACCGTAGCCTATTGGCATAACGCGACATTTAGTGTCAATATCGCGCCTCCCCCTATTTCGTCGCCCCCGTGCGGCTTACGCCGCAGGTCTCGCCCGTTGTTCCGTTAAACAAGGCTTTGAGCATCTGCGGTTAGTAGCAAAAGGTAGTCAATGATGAGCGCAAGGCACTTTCTCTCCCTGATGGATTGCACGCCCGAAGAGCTGGTCAGCGTGATCCGTCGAGGCGTTGAGCTCAAGGACCTGCGTAACCGCGGCGTACTGTTCGAGCCTCTGAAAAACCGCGTACTGGGGATGATCTTCGAGAAATCCTCGACCCGCACCCGCATCTCGTTCGAGGCCGGCATGATCCAGCTCGGCGGCCAGGCGATCTTCCTGTCCCCGCGTGACACCCAACTGGGCCGCGGCGAGCCAATCGGCGACTGCGCCATCGTCATGTCGAGCATGCTCGATGCCGTGATGATCCGTACCTTTGCCCACAGCACCCTGACCGAATTCGCCGCCAACTCGCGCGTGCCGGTGATCAACGGCCTGTCCGATGACCTGCACCCGTGCCAGTTGCTGGCCGACATGCAGACCTTCCTCGAACACCGTGGCTCGATCCAGGGCAAGACCGTGGCCTGGATCGGCGACGGCAACAACATGTGCAACAGCTATATAGAAGCGGCGATCCAGTTCGACTTCCAGTTGCGCGTTGCCTGCCCGGAAGGTTATGAGCCGAACCCTGAATTCGTGGCCAAGGCCGGCGATCGCGTGACCATCGTGCGCGATCCAGCCGACGCCGTGCGCGGTGCGCATCTGGTGAGCACCGACGTCTGGACTTCGATGGGTCAGGAAGAGGAAACTGCCAAGCGCCTCAAGCTGTTCGCGCCGTTCCAGGTCAACCGTGCCCTGCTCGACCTCGCTGCCGAGGACGTGCTGTTCATGCACTGCTTGCCTGCGCACCGTGGCGAAGAAATCAGCCTCGACCTGCTTGATGACCCGCGCTCCGTCGCCTGGGATCAGGCAGAAAACCGTCTCCACGCACAGAAGGCCCTGCTCGAGTTCCTCGTCGAACCGGCATACCACCACGCATGAGCCATGAATTACTGCTGAACCTGCGCAACCTCGCTTGCGGCTATCAAGATCAACGTGTGGTGCAGAACCTCAATCTGCACCTCAACGCCGGTGATATCGGCTGCCTGCTCGGCTCGTCCGGCTGCGGCAAGACCACCACCCTGCGCGCCATCGCCGGATTCGAACCGGTGCACGAAGGGGAAATCACCCTCGGTGGCGAAACCATCTCCAGTGCCGGGTACACCCTGGCTCCGGAGAAACGCCGGATCGGCATGGTGTTCCAGGATTACGCGCTGTTCCCGCACCTGAGTGTCGCCGACAACATCGCCTTCGGCATTCGCAAGCACCCGAACAAGGAGCGTGTCACCGAAGAGTTGCTGGAACTGGTCAACCTGAAGAACCTCGGCAAACGCTTCCCCCACGAGTTGTCCGGTGGTCAGCAACAGCGCGTCGCCCTGGCCCGCGCCCTCGCGCCGGAGCCGCAACTGCTGTTGCTCGACGAGCCGTTCTCCAACCTCGACGGCGAGCTGCGGCGCAAGCTCAGCCACGAAGTCCGCGACATCCTCAAGGCCCGTGGCACCAGTGCGATTCTGGTGACCCACGACCAGGAAGAAGCCTTCGCCGTGAGCGATCACGTCGGCGTCTTCAAGGAAGGTCGGCTGGAACAGTGGGACACGCCCTACAATCTGTATCACGAACCGGCGACGCCGTTTGTGGCCAGTTTCATTGGCCAGGGTTACTTCATTCGCGGCCAGCTCGGCAGCCCGGAGTCGGTGCACACCGAGCTCGGCGAACTGCGTGGCAACCGGGCCTACACCTGGCCGGTGGGCGGCGCGGTGGATGTGCTGTTGCGTCCGGATGACATCGTTTATGCGCCGGACAGTGCGCTGAAAGCGCGCATCGTCGGCAAGACGTTCCTCGGCGCGTCGACCCTGTATCGCCTGCAACTGCCGACCGGCGCGCAGCTGGAGTCGATCTTCCCGAGCCATGCCGACCATCAGGTGGGTGCTGAGGTGGGGATTCGCGTATCCGCCGAACATCTGGTGTTGTTCCAGGCTTCGGGCAGCACTGCCGCACAAATTCCAGCCGTGGAAAACGGCGTGCGCCGCTACAGCACCGCCCTCTGATCCAGCACCATCCCCCTGTAGGAGTGAGCCTGCTCGCGATAGCGACCGCTATCGCGAGCAGGCTCACTCCTACAGTTGTTTTGGGTTAGCCCAGCATCAAGGTGCCGCTCGCAACGAGCGTCGCATTGCCGCCAATCTTCACCCGCTCCCCTTCCAGCCGACAGAACAGTTCCCCGCCCCGCGCCGAGCGCTGGCACGCGGTCAGGCTCGACTTGCCCAGACGTGCAGACCAGTAGGGAATCAGGCTGCAATGGGTCGAACCGGTCACCGGGTCTTCATTGATGCCGATCGCCGGGGCGAAGTAGCGCGAGACGAAATCATGCTGATTGCCCCGCGCGGTGACGATCGCGCCGAGCCACGGCAGTTTGGCCAGTGCAACCATGTCCGGTGTGCAGTCGAGCACCGCTTGCTCCGACTCCAGCACCACGAACAGCTCGTTGGAACCGAGCACGTCCACCGCCTCGACGCCCAGCGCGCGTTCGACATCCAGTGTCACGCCAATCTCTGACGGCACGATGGAGGGGAAATCCAGCCACAGGCGATCGCCTTCGCGGGTCACACTCAACGGTCCGGACTTGCAGATGAAGTCCAGACGTTCGGCGTTTTCCTGGTAGATCTCGAACAACACATAGGCGCTGGCCAGCGTCGCATGCCCGCACAAGGGTACTTCGGTGGTCGGGGTAAACCAGCGGATGTGCCACGCAGCGCCTTCGCGCACAACGAATGCCGTTTCCGCCAGGTTGTGCTCCGCGGCGATTTTTTGCATCAACTCGTCCGCCAGCCAGGTATCGAGCCGATAAACCATGGCCGGGTTGCCACTGAATGGCCGATCGCTGAATGCGTCGACCTGATGAAACTCGAGCTGCATAACCTACTCCCTGAAGTTCGTCGGCAGAGCATGCAGTCCCGGCCGGATCAGCGCCAGTCACAGAACCGGCGAATTTTCTTCATACAGCGGTCAAGACTAGGCGCGGCCGATATCGGCGAAGGTGGCCCGGGTGTGCTCAGCGAGAACGGCAGGCGCCAGTTCGACTTCCAACCCACGCCGGCCGGCGCTGACATAGATAGTCGAAAAGCCTTGAGCCGAGTTATCGATAAAGGTGCGCAGGCGTTTCTTCTGCCCCAGCGGACTGATACCGCCCAACAGATAACCGGTGGAACGCTGTGCGGCAGCCGGGTCAGCCATCTCGACTTTTTTTACCCCGGCAGCGTGGGCCAGGCCCTTGAGGTCGAGGCTTCCGACGACCGGCACCACCGCCACCAGCAATTCCCCCTTTTC
>NZ_QAIU01000602.1:1475-5251 GCF_003061205.1 Pseudomonas sp. HMWF006 | reverse complement strand
CCTTCGGGTCATGTTCGTAACTGTGCACGCGATGTTCGGCACGAACTTTTTTCAACAAGTCCAACGCAGGGGTCATGGCAGCTCCAGGCTTGGCAGACAGAGAAAAATCCTGCGCCGGATTCTAGGCGATCGGCTCACAAAAGGCTCTATTCCAAGCCACGTTTCCCGTGGCCTCCAGCTTTTCTGGGGGCGGGTTGAGAGATGTCGGCGAAGGATCATTCACACGGCCAATAGTTTAATTGTGACCGATGGTTCACTTTCGACCTTTGACAGGTTTGTTTCTTGTCTATATTTTTTCGAATCTGAATAATGTAAGAATTATCATCTCCGCAGCATCCAGCAGTAAACCGGGAACAGGATGGGGATCCTGCCCCGGGGAAAATCGCGCTCTGCCCTGACGGCAAACGCGCCAGACAACAACAAAAAACGAGGTTTTCAATGACAACTGCTTTACAGCAACCATCGCTTTCAAGCCAATGCATGGCCGAGTTTCTGGGGACTGCACTGCTGATCTTTTTCGGCACCGGTTGTGTCGCCGCGCTCAAAGTCGCAGGTGCCAGCTTCGGTCTGTGGGAAATCAGCATCATCTGGGGCGTCGGCGTGAGCATGGCGATCTACTTGACCGCCGGCGTTTCCGGCGCGCACCTGAACCCCGCCGTGAGCATCGCCCTGAGCATTTTCGCTGACTTCGAAAAGCGCAAACTGCCGTTCTATATCCTCGCGCAAATTGCCGGCGCCTTCTGCGGCGCGCTGCTGGTCTACACGCTGTACAGCAACCTGTTTTTCGATTACGAACAAACCCACCACATGGTTCGCGGCTCGGCGGCGAGCCTGGAGCTGGCTTCGGTATTCTCGACTTTCCCTAATCCTGTGCTGTCCACCGCCCAGGCATTTCTGGTCGAGGTGATCATCACCGCGATCCTGATGGGCGTGATCATGTCCCTGACTGATGACAACAACGGCCTGCCGAAAGGCCCGCTGGCGCCGCTGCTGATCGGTTTGCTGATCGCGGTGATCGGCAGCTCGATGGGCCCGCTGACCGGCTTCGCGATGAACCCGGCCCGTGACTTCGGTCCTAAACTGATGACTTTCTTCGCTGGCTGGGGTGAAATTTCCTTCACGGGCGGCCGCGATATTCCGTACTTCCTGATTCCGATTTTTGCACCGATTGTCGGTGCCTGCCTCGGCGCTGCCGGGTACCGCGGGCTCATTGCCCGTCACCTGACCGGCGCCACACCTGCTACAAAGGATGCAGAACCGGCCATTGACGGCAAACCAAGAACTTCTTGAAACAGTCGGCGCGGGTTCCTGCCCATTTAGAGCCCGCGCCCCGGCCCACTCTCCCTTATTTCGTCCAAGGCAATCGACATGACCGACATTCAGAATAAGAACTACATCATTGCCCTCGATCAGGGTACGACCAGCTCCCGCGCGATCATTTTCGACCGCGACGCGAACGTGGTATGCACCGCGCAGCGCGAATTCGCCCAGCATTACCCGCAAGCCGGCTGGGTCGAACACGACCCGATGGAAATCTTCGCCACCCAGAGTGCGGTGATGGTTGAAGCGCTGGCCCAGGCCGGTCTGCATCACGACCAGGTCGCCGCCATCGGCATCACCAACCAGCGTGAAACCACCGTGGTCTGGGACAAGACCACCGGCCGCCCGGTGTACAACGCCATCGTCTGGCAGTGCCGCCGCAGCACCGAGATCTGCCAGCAGCTCAAGCGCGACGGTCACGAAGACTACATCCGTGACAACACCGGCCTGGTCACCGACCCGTACTTCTCCGGCACCAAACTGAAGTGGATCCTCGACAACGTCGAAGGCAGCCGCGAGCGTGCGCGCAACGGCGAACTGCTGTTCGGCACCGTCGATAGCTGGCTGATCTGGAAATTCACTGGCGGCAAGGTACACGTCACCGACTACACCAACGCCTCGCGCACCATGCTCTTCAACATTCACTCGCTGGAGTGGGATTCGAAGATGCTGGAGATTCTCGACATCCCGCGCGAGATGCTTCCGGAAGTGAAGGCGTCTTCGGAAATCTACGGTCGCACCAAGAGCGGCATCGCCATCGGCGGTATCGCCGGTGACCAGCAAGCGGCACTGTTCGGCCAGATGTGCGTCGAACCGGGCCAGGCGAAAAACACCTACGGCACCGGTTGCTTCCTGCTGATGAACACCGGCGACAAAGCGGTGAAATCCCGGCACGGCATGCTCACCACCATCGCTTGCGGCCCGCGTGGCGAAGTTGCTTACGCACTGGAAGGCGCGGTGTTCAACGGCGGTTCGACCGTGCAGTGGCTGCGTGATGAACTGAAGATCATCAACGACGCCCACGACACCGAATACTTCGCCAACAAGGTCAAGGACAGCAACGGCGTGTACCTGGTGCCGGCCTTTACCGGTCTGGGCGCGCCGTACTGGGACCCGTATGCCCGTGGCGCGCTGTTCGGCCTGACCCGTGGCGTACGTGTGGATCACATCATCCGCGCCGCGCTGGAGTCGATCGCCTACCAGACCCGCGACGTGCTCGACGCCATGCAACAGGACTCCGGCGAACGCCTCAAGGCCCTGCGTGTGGACGGCGGCGCGGTGGCGAACAACTTCCTCATGCAGTTCCAGGCCGACATCCTCGGCACCCAGGTCGAGCGCCCGCAAATGCGCGAAACCACGGCACTCGGCGCCGCGTATCTGGCCGGTCTGGCGTGCGGTTTCTGGGGCAGCCTGGACGAACTGCGTGGCAAAGCGGTGATCGAGCGCGAATTCGAACCAAGCCTGGACGAAGTCGAGAAAGAGAAACTCTACAAAGGCTGGAAAAAAGCCGTCAGCCGTACCCGTGACTGGGCGCGTGAGGACGCTGAATAAGCCAACCTGAGTACTCGTATCTGTATGTAACTGGTCGGGAGGAGATTCCTGCGGCATCATGGGCAAATTTTGCACGGCAGCCCAAAGGAAGCCCCATGAATCTGCCTCCCCGTCAGCAGCAAATCCTCGAGCTGGTCCGCGAACGCGGCTATGTGAGCATCGAGGAAATGGCCACGCTGTTCGTTGTTACCCCGCAAACCATCCGCCGCGACATTAATCAGCTCGCGGAAGCCAATCTGTTGCGTCGCTACCATGGCGGTGCAGCCTACGATTCCAGCGTCGAAAACACCGCCTACGCGATGCGCGCCGATCAGATGCGCGATGAAAAACAACGCATCGGTGAAGCCATCGCCGCACAGATTCCCGATCACGCCTCGCTGTTCATCAATATCGGCACAACGACCGAATCGATTGCCCGCGCCCTGCTCAATCACAACCATCTGAAAATCATCACCAACAACCTGCACGTGGCGTCGATGCTCAGTGCCAAGGATGATTTTGATGTGCTGCTGACCGGCGGCAACGTGCGCCGTGACGGCGGTGTGGTGGGTCAGGCGAGCGTCGATTTCATCAATCAGTTCAAGGTCGATTTCGCCCTGGTCGGCATCAGCGGGATCGACGAAGACGGCAGCCTGCTCGACTTCGACTATCAGGAAGTGCGGGTTTCCCAGGCGATCATCGCCAATGCACGGCAGGTGATTCTCGCGGCGGACTCGAGCAAGTTCGGACGCAACGCGATGATTCGTCTCGGGCCGATCAGCCTGATCGATTGCCTGGTCACCGATCAGCAGCCGGTGCCGGCTCTGGCGCAGTTGTTGAGTCAACACAAGATTCGTCTGGAAGTGGTTTAACCCCCCTCAGCATTCCCCTGTGGCGAGGGGATTTATCCCCGTTGGGCTGCGAAG
>NZ_QAIU01000602.1:0-1465 GCF_003061205.1 Pseudomonas sp. HMWF006 | reverse complement strand
CCCTGTCAAAGTCGAACCTCATTGCATGGTTCTGGGACTGCTTCGCAGTCCTTCGGGGATAAATCCCCTCGCCACAATGGTTTTTCTCCGCCTGTTAATGTTCGAAAATTTTCTTTTAACCGCCCTTCGATGAGTTTTTTCAATCGAAGTCGACTGGCTGTGCGCGTGTTTATCGGCTACCATTTTCGCAAATGAACATTAATGTTCGATTTCCAAACAGAAAATCAAAAGAGCCCGAGGCCAGCCGATGTCCACATCTACCTTGCGTACGCCCCCTCTCTCCGAGATCTACGACATTGCCGTGATCGGCGGCGGGATCAATGGCGTGGGGATCGCAGCGGATGCCGCCGGTCGCGGTCTCTCGGTGTTCCTTTGCGAAAAGGACGACCTCGCCAGTCACACCTCATCAGCCAGCAGCAAGCTGATCCACGGTGGCTTGCGTTACCTCGAACATTACGAATTCCGTCTGGTGCGTGAAGCACTGGCCGAACGCGAAGTGCTGCTGGCCAAGGCGCCGCATATCGTCAAGCCGATGCGTTTTGTGCTGCCGCACCGTCCGCACTTGCGTCCGGCGTGGATGATTCGCGCGGGCCTGTTCCTGTATGACAACCTCGGCAAGCGCGAAAAACTGCCAGGCTCGAAAAGCCTGAAGTTCGGCGCCGACAGTGCGCTGAAAAGCGAAATCAAAAAAGGCTTCGAATACTCCGACTGCTGGGTCGATGACGCCCGCCTCGTCGTACTCAATGCCATGGCCGCCCGGGAAAAAGGCGCCCACGTTCATACCCAGACTCGTTGCGTCAGCGCCCGTCGCGCCAAGGGCCTGTGGCACCTGAACCTGGAACGTGCCGACGGCAGTCTGTTTTCGATCACCGCCAAAGCGCTGGTGAACGCGGCCGGTCCGTGGGTTGCCAAGTTCATCCGTGACGACCTGAAAATGGAATCGCCGTACGGCATCCGTCTGATTCAGGGCAGCCACATCATCGTGCCAAAACTGTACGAAGGTGAGCACGCGCACATTCTGCAAAACGAAGATCAGCGCATCGTCTTCACCATTCCGTACCTGAACCACTTCACCCTGATCGGCACCACCGACCGCGAATACACCGGCGACCCGGCGAAAGTGGCGATCACCGACGGTGAAACCGACTACCTGCTGAAAGTGGTCAACGCCCACTTCAAAAAGCAGCTCAGCCGCGACGACATCCAGCACAGCTACTCGGGCGTCCGTCCGCTGTGCAACGACGAATCCGACAACCCGTCGGCCGTGACCCGCGATTACACCCTGGCGTTGTCCGGTGGCGGCGAAGAGGCGCCGCTGCTGTCGGTGTTCGGCGGCAAGCTGACCACTTACCGCAAACTGGCTGAATCGGCGATGGCGCAACTGCTGCCGTTCTTCACCCAGATGCGCCCGAGCTGGACCGCCACAGCGACCTTGCCCGGCGGCGAAGACATGAGCACCCCGCAG
>NZ_QAIU01000064.1:0-2190 GCF_003061205.1 Pseudomonas sp. HMWF006 | reverse complement strand
AAAACCTGAATGACGGGTACGCAAGGGCCGTGCCAGAGCGGCCAGGCCTTGTGTTGTGTCATTGAGGACGCCATCGCTGGCAAGCCAGCTCCCACAGGTTTCTGTGGTGTACCCATTATCGAGATCTGCAGAGATCCCTGTGGGAGCTGGCTTGCCAGCGATAGCTATTTGGAGGGCAACACTGAAACATCAGTGTTGCCCCGGGTTTTTAGAAGAAGCCCAGCGGATTGATGTCGTAGCTCACCAGCAGGTTTTTGGTCTGCTGATAGTGATCGAGCATCATCTTGTGGGTTTCACGGCCGACGCCGGACTTCTTGTACCCGCCGAACGCGGCGTGCGCCGGGTACAGGTGGTAGCAGTTGGTCCACACGCGACCGGCCTTGATCGCCCGGCCCATGCGGTAGGCGCGGTTGATGTCGCGGGTCCACAGGCCGGCGCCGAGGCCGAACTCGGTGTCGTTGGCAATCGCCAGGGCTTCGGCTTCGTCCTTGAAGGTGGTGATGCTCACCACCGGGCCGAAGATTTCTTCCTGGAACACGCGCATCTTGTTGGTGCCCTTGAGCAGGGTCGGCTGGATGTAATAGCCGGTCGCCAGACTGCCCTCGAGTTTTTCCACCTTGCCGCCGGTCAGCAGCTCGGCGCCTTCACCCTTGGCGATTTCCAGGTACGACAGGATCTTGTCGAACTGCTGCTCGGACGCCTGGGCGCCGACCATGGTGTCGGTGTCCAGCGGATCGCCACGCTTGATCTGGCTGACTTTCTTCATCACCGCTTGCATGAATTCGTCGTAGATCGACTCCTGCACCAGTGCGCGCGACGGGCAGGTGCACACCTCGCCCTGGTTGAAGAACGCCAGCACCAGACCTTCGGCCGCTTTCTCGATGAAGCTCGGCTCGGCCTGCATGATGTCTTCGAAGAAGATGTTCGGCGACTTGCCACCCAGTTCCACGGTGGACGGAATGATGTTCTCGGCTGCGCACTTCATGATGTGCGAGCCGACCGGGGTCGAGCCGGTGAAGGCGATCTTGGCGATGCGTTTGCTGGTGGCCAGGGCTTCGCCGGCTTCTTTGCCGAAACCCTGCACCACGTTGAGCACGCCCGGTGGCAGCAGATCACCGATCAGCTCCATCAGCACGCAGATGCCCAGCGGGGTTTGCTCGGCAGGCTTGAGCACCACGCAGTTGCCGGCGGCGAGTGCCGGGGCGAGTTTCCACGCGGCCATCAGCAGCGGGAAGTTCCACGGGATGATCTGGCCGACTACGCCCAGCGGTTCATGGATGTGATAGGCCACGGTGTTGCCGTCGATTTCGGCAGCGCTGCCTTCCTGAGCGCGCAGGCACCCGGCGAAGTAGCGGAAATGGTCGGCGGCCAGCGGGATATCGGCGTTGAGGGTTTCGCGGATGGCTTTGCCGTTGTCCCAGGTTTCGGTGATCGCCAGCAGCTCGAGGTTCTGTTCGATGCGGTCGGCGATTTTCAGCAGGATCAGCGAGCGCGCCTGCACGGAGGTCGCGCCCCACGCATCGGCAGCGGCGTGGGCGGCGTCCAGTGCCTTGTCGATGTCTTCGGCAGTGGAGCGGGGGAATTCGGCAATCGGTTGGCCATTCACTGGCGAGGTATTGGTGAAGTACTGACCTTTGACAGGCGCGACAAACTCGCCGCCGATGTAGTTACCGTACTTGCTCTTGAACGAGACTTTGGCGCCTTCAGTACCGGGGTGAGCGTAACGCATGATGATGTTCTCCTTGGCTTTGTACTTATTAGAGAAACGCGCAAGTGCGCTTGCTATAAGCGTAGAGCAAAGGCCAGGCCACTGCCGTGCAGGTCAGGCAAATCAAGGCCTTGCGTGTTTTGTGTCGGACGGGCGGGCGGTGCCTGTGATGGTTTCGGTACAGAGGGGGTGACAGTGTGTACCGCTTTTGGCACAGCCGGTGACCGAGCAGTCTCGCCAGCATTGCAATGCGCCGATGGCTGGAGGATGCTGACTGCAAATCGCCCAGATGCCAGCCAATAAACAGGCGGCACTGATCTCGGGGAGAATAATAAGAAATGCACGACAACCATTTGAGTCGCCATGCCCAACAGGTGCTCACCGTGACCCAGGGCAAACCGCACCTGCACGGGCCCGGTGCCGACCCGTCGATTGCCCGCTCGTGGCTGCGTTGTCTTGAGGACTATCACCTCGACCCGGCC
>NZ_QAIU01000601.1:0-4824 GCF_003061205.1 Pseudomonas sp. HMWF006 | reverse complement strand
GCCGTCGGCATTAAGGAAGTACTTGGCCATATCAGGTGACTTGCGGATGACTGGATCTGATTCCAGCAGAGAGTGCAAACGCGGAGAGATCGCAAAGCCTTGCTCGGCCAGTTTGATCGCCGGTTCAAACAGCTTGGCCCATGGCAGGCGACCGTGTTGTTTATGCGCCATTTCCAGCGCGCGCAACACACCCGGTGTCCCGACCGAGCGCCCGCCGATCTGCGCCTGCGGGAACGCCATCGGTTTGCCGTCGGCCTGCAGGAACAGCTTCTCGGTGGCGCCGGCCGGTGCGGTTTCGCGACCGTCGTAGGTGCGTACCTGTTTGCCGTCCCACAGCACGATCATCGCACCGCCGCCGATCCCTGAGGATTGCGGTTCGACCAGCGTCAGCACCGCTTGCATGGCAATCGCCGCGTCGATGGCCGAACCGCCTTTGCGCAGCATCTCGCGCCCGGCCTCGGCGGCCAGCGGATTGGCGGCAGCGGCCATGTGTTTGCTGGCGTGACGGGTTTGCAGATCGGTGCGGTAACCGGAAGCGGCTTCCGGGGCCAGCGGCAAGGTCGAGGAGGGCGGGGCGTTGCACGCGGTGAGGGTCAGGGCGCTGATGATCAGCGTCAGGGCAGGCAGGCGAAAGCGGCGCAGGGGCAGGGCTGGAAACACGTGGTGCTCTCCGTCCGTGGGGTGAAAGGTCTGACGGACTTTATCGACCGCTCGGTCGCGACGCAAACCGGTGGGCATTTTTGTCTTTCTTTTCAGGGCGGATGTTCGCTAGGGTCAACCGCAAATCCGTTGAGCTGCACTGAGCACCTGTGGGAGCGAGCTTGCTCGCGAATGCGCAGTGTCAGTCGGCAGAAATGTTGAATGTACAACCGCTTTCGCGAGCAAGCTCGCTCCCACAATTACAAGATCAACAAGAGACCGATATGCACAGCGAGTTCCCCTCCGAGTCCAGCTACCGCGATCAACGCGAACAGTTCATCGCCGCCGCCAATGCCGCCGGCGCCACGCTCACTTCCTACGCACATCCACGTTGCGGGCCATTCGGCGAACCCCTGAGCACCGACGTCGCCGTGCTCGGCGATCCGCAGGCCAAACGTCGGCTGGTAGCGCTCAGCGGCACGCACGGGGTCGAGGGCTATTACGGCTCGGATTGTCAGATCGAATGGTTGAAAGCCTTCGTACCGGGCTCGCTGCCCAAGGATGTCGCGGTGGTCATGGTGCACTTGATCAACCCGTGGGGCACCGCGTGGCTGCGGCGGGTCAACGAAGACAACATCGACCTCAACCGCAATCACCTGGATTTCACCGGGCCGTTGCCGGAAAACCGCGCTTACGCCGCACTGCATGAAATCTACGCCTGCACCGATTTGAATGGCCCCGAGCGCCAACGCGCCGATGCCATGCTCGATGCGCAGATCAAAGAACACGGCTGGCCAGCGGTGATGTCGATTGTCGAGGGCGGTCAGCACAGCCATCCCGATGGCCTGTTCTACGGCGGCCGCGCGCCGAGCTGGTCGAATCGCACGTTGCACCAAATCATCGAAACGCATCTGGCGGGTGCGGAAACCGTGATGTGTTTCGACCTGCACACCGGCGCCGGTGAGTACGGTCATCCGATGTTGCTGACCATCACCCAGGCGCCGTACCCGGCACTCGCGCAAGCCCAGTCGATCTACGGTCCATGGCTTTACACCCTGCACACCGGCGCCGACACCTTGAGCGAAACCGGCGTCGCAGCGACGGCTACCGGGTACACCTCGCAGGCGTTGCTTAATGCTTTACCGGACGTGCAGTTGATGCCGTTCGTGATCGAGTGCGGGACGTATCCGGGGCCGGATGTGCATCGGCATCTGCGCGATGACCATTGGCTGCATTTGCATGGTGATCCGCTGGATGCGACGGGGAGGGGGATCAAGTTGAATCTGCTCGAGCAGTTTTATCCGGCGGATCCGGATTGGCGCGCAATGGTCGGTTTGCGCACGCGGCAGATCTGGGTGAAGGGTTTGGCAGCCCTTTCGGCAGAGAAGCCTGAGTAGATCAGGCATAGCCTTGTGGTGGGGAGGTTTATCCCCTTGCCACAAGTTCGGTGTGGTCTCGAGATATTTAAAAGCACTTACTGCTTGAAGCCCGGCAAACCCTGCGCTGCTCGCCATTCTTTTACAATTTTCGTTACGCCCTGAGGGGAGCTATCCGCACCAGGCTTCGGGTAATAGATCAGATCCGACCCAGCTGGGTGTTCGCTGATTTTCTCGAAGTGCAACAGCAGCAAGTCAGCGCGATCATCGCTTTCGGCTTCTTCATCTTCTTTAGCGAGTTCTTCCAGCAGCGCGATGAACTCGGCCTCGGTGTACTCCGAAATGCTGTTTTTCAATAACTTGTCTGTCATGGCTAACCTATTCGTTCCGGTGGATATCGATGTGGTTTCGCGGCGTGTTCACTCGCAGATTATCTACGTCGTAAACGCCGCCGCCCTCTGATATTTTTTCGAGGTGATGAAGTTCGTAAGATCTTCTACCTCCGACGCTATCGGCTTTGCGCACACGTGGTGCTTTGCCTTTACGCATACGGCCAGCGTTCTGTTTGATGAACTGATCCACCACGGCTGACTCCGAAACGGCTTTCCAAAGGGCTGCTCTGAACGAGTCGAAGCTTTTGAAGTCGCGTCCACGCAGTGAGTCTGCCACGTCCGTCGGAATTGAAACTCCTACCCCAGAGCTTGCTTCGATGAGCCATATCCCCGAAACATCCTCGCCAACCCCCGTCACTGTACCCGGCATCAGTCTGGCCGGCCTCGAAAACACCACATACAGTGACTTCAAACCAGTGTCCGCCGGGAACACCAGAATACAATCCTCGGCAGTAATGTCCTCGCCGGGCAGGCCTTCTATCTGGGTATCAGTGTTCTCGGGAATCGGATGAACAAGGATCGTGTTCAGTTGCTCGCCGTGTTCTGGATAAACCAGCGGCGGCATTGAACCGAGTGGCCCGCGTTGCGGCGTCCACAAAATCGTGATGCCGTTGAGCTTGGCCTCCATCGCAGTCTTGTCGCTGTTCCACTCGACTTTGACTGTACGCACCGAGTCATCGCCCGAAGCGCCGGAGTGGATGCCGTAAACCTGCATGACCCCTTCGGCATCACGCCGAAACTGGAAGCGCACACGAGTGGCGGCGCGGCTCATGCGGCGCAGTTGTTCATCGGTATGCAGCGTGCCGTCACCCATGCGGGTCGGCAGCATCCCGAGGACGAACACGCTGGCCGGCCCACCGGCGCCGCGAATTGCCCAGTTGAGGCGCTGTTGCAGAATGCCGCCGCCCGCCAAACGCCCCAAGGCCAGATCGGCGCCTATCGCTGTCGCGACAGCGGTGCTGGCAGAGGGCAAGAGCATGGCGCCGGCGACCATGACCTTGCCGAAGTTGCTGGCGGGTTCGGGTGCCGTACCGGCGTCCGTTCGGCACCAGTTATCCACAGTGCAGGACTTGGCGAATACCTGATCTTCGCGGGGCTTGGGCGTTGGCCATTCATCCTTTTCGACGTACACCGGCTCCGGAGGGGGAGGCGGATTCCAAGCGGCCCACGAGCCGTTCCATCTCGGACGTTCCCAAGGCCAATCTTCATCGAAGAGAGATTTGAATAGAGCCATGCCAACTCCCTGTATGGCTTTGAATCGAGCCAGGGAAGCTTGTCGGTCAATGGGGGATTCGGGCAAACCGATGGGGTAAGTTTCAGGCGCTTGGTTTTACGAAAAATCCAATTCGTACCTGAATCGGACCTGTTTCCTACGGCGCTCTCTCGGCCTGTTGATTGGCGATTGATTCAGATGAACCAGCGGTGTTTCGCGCTTGTAGTCTTTCGCTTTGGATGGAGGGCGCGTCTGAATGTTTCCTACAGATTTTTCAGGTCGACAACTTACGCGCCTTTACTTGAGGATATTTTCTGTTGTTTTTCCAGGATGGATTTCAGATGAAAAGGATGAGTCCGTTGCCAATCAACTCTATTTTCAGTCGGCCATTGTCATGAGTGTTTCCAATGAGGATCGCGATTTTCTGGTGGCGATGGGCAGTCGCATTGCTCACTTACGCACAGTGCACGAGATCACACAGACGCGGTTTGCACGGGCTTTAGGTCTTTCCCGGCAAACCTTTCAGGGCTACGAGGAGGGCACGCGCAGCATGCCGGTCACGACGCTGGTGAAGATGGCATTTGCGCTGCGCGTGCCTGTTGAAGACCTGCTCGGGGTTCCCTCGTACACGGAGACGCCCAGACGCAGCTTGACCTCGACGTGGTATCGACGGCTGCAGTCCATCAATGAGCTTTCGAAGGTCCAACAGAAGGTCATTGCGCAGATGCTCGACGCCTTGATCGCACAGGCAGGGACCAAAATGAGCGACGAACAGAAGGGTATTTTGAAGTAACCGATTACCGAGACTTTTCTCGAGGCATAAAAAAACGGCCTACCTTTCGGTAAGCCGTTTTTAGTACTTGGTGGCTACACAGGGACTTGAACCCCGGACCCCAGCATTATGAATGCTATGCTCTAACCAACTGAGCTATGTAGCCAAGTGGCGCGCATTATTCCCCTGAAATGGAAAAGCGTCAAGCGTAAATTTAAAATATTTCTTCTTATTTTCAACCGCTTATCCTCCGGCCCGCGAAATCCGGGCCGGGCGGGGCATCAACGCAGCTGAAATCTTGCGGTATTCGCGCTCAAGGCATCGCTGCCTTGACTCAAGGTGTCTGCTGCCAGATTCACCGCCCGCGCACCTTCGAGCAATCGCACAGCGGCTTGATCGACCTGCTGGATATTGGCGCTGACCTCGTCGGCG
>NZ_QAIU01000600.1:2701-14638 GCF_003061205.1 Pseudomonas sp. HMWF006 | reverse complement strand
CCTTCCCGGTCGGGGCGATCACCGAGGCCCTGCTGTCTTCGCTGGCCTTGTCGCTCGGTGGCGCCGCGCTGTGCCTGCTGCTGGCGGTGCCGGTCGGGTTGCTGGTGGTGCGTTACAAGGGCCGACTGGCGATCTGGGCCGAGCGCCTGCCGTATCTGCTCCACGCCTTGCCGGGCCTGGTGATCGCGCTGACGCTGGTGTATTTCGCCCTGCATTACGTGCCGGTGCTGTATCAGACGTCGGCGCTGTTGCTGATTGCCTATGCATTGCTGTTTTTGCCGCTGGCGCAGGCGCCGATTCGTACGGCACTGAATAAGGCTGCACCGCAGCTGGAAGAGGCCGCGCGTACCTTGGGGGCGTCGTCGTTCACAGCGTTTTGCCGGGTGACATTGCCGATCATTTTCCCGGCATTGGGCGCGGCGTTTGCGCTGGTGTTTCTCGATGCGATGAAGGAACTGACCGCGACGCTGTTGCTGAGCCCGACCGGGCTCAACACACTGGCGACGGAAGTCTGGGCGCATACCGCGAATGTCGAGTTTGCGGCGGCGGCGCCTTATGCGGCGCTGTTGATTTTGGTGTCGGGGCTGCCGGTTTATTTACTTACGACCCGGATGTATCTGAGCCGCTGAAATAGCTATCGCGAGCAGGCTCACTCCTACATCGGAATGCGTTTCCCCTGTAGGAGTGAGCCTGCTCGCGATGAGGCCAAACCAGACAGCATCAAGCCCTGAACTGCCCCAGACTCGCCTTCAACTGCGCTGCCAACCCATCCAGCACCTTGCCACTGGCCGTGGTCTCCACTACCGCTTGCGCCGCCTTCTCGGCCTGCGCATGAATCGTCTCGACTCGCCCACGTACAGCCTGAGCACCCTGCGCCTGATGCGCGGCTGCTTGTGTCGCGAGGCCAATCGCCGCATGCACCTGCTCGACCGAGGCCTGCACCGACTGTTGCAGCCGCGCACTGTCGCGCAACACCAGCAAACCTTCGCTGGCCTGACGCCCGGCCTGACCGATAGCCTCTACCGCCTCACGTGCGCCCTGCTGCAAGGCGACGATGTGCGCCTGAATGTCGCCGGTAGAGCTTTGCGTCTTGCTCGCCAAGGCACGCACTTCGTCCGCCACCACGGCAAAACCACGACCGGTTTCACCGGCCCGCGCCGCCTCAATGGCCGCGTTGAGCGCCAGCAGGTTGGTCTGCTCGGCGATGCCGTGAATCACCGTCAGCACCACTTCAATCTGTTCACTTTGTTGCGCCAGGCGCTCGATGACTTTCGCCCCGGTGTCGACCTGCCCGGCCAGCGCTTCGATCAAACTGCCGACCTTGGCAGAGGTGCGAGTGTTTTCATCGGTGGCCTGACGAATATCCACCACCTGCTTCAACGCCGCTTGCATCGCCTGACTTTCCGATTGCGCCTCATCGGCCATTTGCGACAGCGCGCGCAAGCTCTCGGCCACTTCGTCACGCTGCATCCCGGCCGCCGCATCGGCACCGGCATTGCGCAGGGTCATGGCACCGATCTCGACGCCGGTACGCTGGGCCACGTCGCCCGCCTCACGCACGATCGGTTGCAACTTATCCACAAAGCGATTGACCGCCGACGCCATGTCGCCGATTTCGTCCTTGCTGTTGATCTGCACGCGCTTGGTCAGATCGCCCTCGCCCGCCGCCAGATCGTCCATCGCTGCGTTGAGCATCTTCAGGCGATTGACCACCCGATGCCCCAACACCACGGCCAACAGCAGCAACACTGCGCAACCGACCAGCGCCAGGCCCAGGCCGATCCGCCAGCGCAGAGTCGCCGCAGCGTCCTGCACGGTACTGGTGGTATTGGCTTTCATCTCGGCGGCGGTGGACTGCGCCGATTGCAGGCGCCCGCGCATCGCGCTGGCGCTATCGGCAGCGGCCCCCTTGAGGCTGTCGCCGACCAGTTGATCACTGCTGGCGATCAACGCCGAGAAACGTTTATCGAGCGCCGCCAAATCGGTTTCCACCGACGCGGTCGAGACGCCCATCAGCACCTTGCCGATTTCCACGCCGTTGGGGTTGATCGAGGCTTCGAGGTAGTAGACCGACGGATCGTTTTTCGCCGCATCCAGCACTTTATCCAGCGCACGCTCGCCCTGCCCCCTTTCCAGCAGGGCCTTGTTGATCGGATTTTCGCGATTGAGATAACGGGTCAGGTGCTGGCCGGTGGCGTCGTCGTAGACCACAAACAACACATTGGGATTGCGCTGGGCGCGGCGGGCGAACTCGGACAGGGTCGGCACGTCGCTGTCCCACATGGCGCGGGGTGCGACCGAGGCGAGCAATTGCGCCATGTCATTGGCCGAATCTTTCAGATCCTTTTCCAGCGTCGCACGCAGTTGCGCCTGCTCTTCTTTCAGGCGCGAAGACAGGCCGGCAGTCAGACGCTGACGGGTACTGGCGGACAAGGCATCGAGGCTCGACGTGACTTCGCGCCCGGCCTGCTCCAGCTCACCGGAGAGTTTCTGGCTGTCAGTCCCCAGGCGCACACCCAGATCGGCTTCCAGCGCCGTGACGGTGCTCCGCGTCAGGGCAACGGCCACCAACACTTGCACCAAAAGGGCGATACCAAGGGTAACGAACACGGGGCGCAACAAACGGCTTTGTAACAGTGAGAGAACGGCCGACACTGTGAATACCTCTACTTCTGACGCCATTAATTTGATGGCACTCTTGTAGACAGATTCACAGCAAAGGTCATGCCGTCCAACAGGCATAAACGACAAAGGCCCCGATGAAGGGGCCTTTGTGGTTTTACATCAACGACTTATCAAGCAAACGGATGACGCAGAACGATGGTTTCGTTGCGGTCCGGGCCCGTCGAAATAATGTCGATCGGCGCGCCGATCAACTGTTCAACGCGTTTGATGTAGGCACGAGCGTTAGCCGGCAGCTCTTCCAGGGTCTTGGCACCCACGGTCGATTCGGTCCAGCCCGGCACTTCTTCGTACACAGGCTGCAGGCCCACGTAGCTGTCAGCGTCGGTCGGCGCAACGGCGTTGCCTTGTGCATCTTTGTAGCCGGTGCAGATGTTGATGGTTTCCAGACCATCGAGTACGTCCAGCTTGGTCAGGCAGATGCCCGAGATGCTGTTCACATCAATAGCGCGACGCAGGATAACGGCGTCGAACCAGCCGCAACGACGGGCACGGCCGGTGGTAGCGCCGAACTCGTGACCTTGTTTGGCCAGGTGTGCACCCACTTCGTCAAACAGCTCAGTCGGGAACGGGCCCGAACCTACGCGAGTGGTGTAAGCCTTGGTGATGCCCAGGATGTAATCGAGGAACATCGGGCCAACGCCCGAACCGGTCGCCACGCCACCGGCGGTGGTGTTGGAACTGGTCACGTACGGATAGGTACCGTGGTCGATGTCGAGCAACGAACCCTGGGCGCCTTCGAACATGATGTCTTTGCCGGCGCGACGCAGGTCGTGCAGCTCGGCCGTGACGTCCAGCATCAGCGGCTTGAGCAGTTCAGCGTATTCCTTGCACTCGGCCAGCGTCTTTTCAAACTCAATGGCCGGCTCTTTGTAGTAACCGACCAGCATGAAGTTGTGGTAATCCACCAGCTCACGCAGTTTGTCTTCGAAGCGCGGCATGTTCAGCAGGTCGCCAACGCGCAGGCCACGACGTGCAACCTTGTCTTCGTATGCCGGGCCGATGCCGCGACCGGTGGTACCGATCTTCAGCTCGCCACGGGCCTTTTCACGGGCCTGGTCCAGCGCCACGTGGAACGACAGGATCAGCGGGCAGGACGGGCTGATACGCAGGCGCTCGCGCACCGGTACGCCTTTCTCTTCCAGCTTGGTGATTTCTCGCAGCAGAGCGTCAGGCGCAACCACCACGCCGTTGCCGATCAGGCACTGCACGCCTTCGCGCAGCACGCCCGACGGGATCAGGTGCAAGACGGTTTTTTCGCCGTCGATCACCAGGGTGTGGCCAGCGTTGTGGCCACCTTGGTAGCGCACTACGGCGGCAGCATGTTCGGTCAGCAGATCAACGATCTTGCCTTTGCCCTCATCACCCCATTGGGTGCCCAGGACTACGACATTCTTACCCATAACACTTGTCCTCATTCGCGCAAACTTGGTGCCGGCGTTGGCCGGCAGGAAAACTCAAGAAGCCAGTGGCGATACTTGCCAAAGCCCGTTCTGCTGAATCAATTGCCGGTCGCAGTCCGCATCACGGGCGGCGGCCAAAGGTTGTCCAGGCAAGGCCTGAACGACACGCTGACCCTCACTGCGCAACTGGCAAACCTGCTGCCAGAGTGCCGCATCCGTACTGTCAGGCATCCAGATACCGCCAGACGGTAGCTCGATCTCAGCACGCCCCAGGGTCACCAGGGTTTTCAAATCGGTAGAGAAGCCGGTTGCCGGGCGGGCACGACCGAAGTCGGCGCCGATGTCGTCGTAACGACCGCCCTGGGCGATGGACTGGCCAACGCCCGGCACGAACACCGCGAACACCACACCCGTGTGGTAGTGGTAGCCGCGCAGCTCGCCCAGGTCGAAATACAGCGGCAGCTGCGGGAAACGCGCCGACAGACGCTCGGCGATCGCCAGCAAGTCTTCCAGTGCGGCCAGCACCGGCGCCGGCGCATTGGCCAGACGCTCGCGGGCA
This sequence comes from Pseudomonas sp. HMWF006, assembly GCF_003061205.1. Classification (NCBI taxonomy): domain Bacteria; kingdom Pseudomonadati; phylum Pseudomonadota; class Gammaproteobacteria; order Pseudomonadales; family Pseudomonadaceae; genus Pseudomonas; species Pseudomonas sp. HMWF006. Next base: position 9,994 of record NZ_QAIU01000600.1, on the reverse strand, counting down.
GCGCTGAGCACTTCACGACCGCCACACAGATCGACCAGCGCGCGCAGCATGCCGGACAGGTCGGCCGGCAAGCCTTCGGTCAAGGTAATGACCTCGTCGATGGCCTTGCGTTGCAGCGCATCGAACAACTGCTGCTCGACTTCACCGGACAGACCGGCGGCGCGCGCCAGACCACGGTAGATGCCGACATGACCGAGGTCCATGTGCACATCCGGCACATCGGCCAGTTGCAGCATGGCCAGCATCAGGCTGATCACTTCAACGTCACTGCTCGGGCTGGCATCACCGTACAACTCGGCGCCCAGCTGGATCGGGCTGCGCGAGGACGACAGTGCACGCGGCTGGGCATGCAGTACGCTGCCGGCGTAGCACAGGCGGCTCGGGCCTTCGCGCCGCAGAGTGTGCGCATCAATGCGCGCCACTTGCGGCGTGATGTCGGCACGGAACCCCATCTGCCGGCCCGATTGCGGGTCGATGACCTTGAAGGTACGCAGATCCAGGTCCTGGCCCGCGCCGGTCAGCAGGGATTCCAGGTACTCGATATGGGGAGTCACGACAAACTCGTAACCCCAGCTCTGGAACAGATCCAACACCTGACGACGCGCGACTTCAATGCGCGCCGCTTCCGGTGGCAGTACTTCTTCGATGCCATCTGGCAGCAGCCAGCGGTCTACCGTTGCCATTACGCCATTCCCCTTTGATCCGGGCGGCCAGCCCGAGGGCGAGCCTTGAGTGAAGCAGAAAATGACCGGCGCGTTGAAAACGCACGCGCATGAACGACGCGGCGAAAGGCCTGTTACCGGCTTCGCCCATCACTTTCCTCGAAAAACGCTCGGGCCATTCAACCCGGCACCTGCAACAAAAAACAGCAATCAAACGTGCAGACGCAAAAAAGCCGGGAATTTCCCGGCTGCCGCATCATACACACGTTTTCCCAAAGGATCACCCCGCCCGAGGTTTTAGCCGCCGGGCGGAGTGATTCAGGTCAACGTCGTATCAAGGCTTGGCCTTTTCCAGGTAACGGAAAAAGTCGCTGCTTGGGTCGAGGACCAGTACGTCGGACTTGTTCGCGAAGCTTTCACGGTAGGCGCGCAGGCTACGGTAGAAACCATAGAATTCCTGATCCTGACCGTAGGCCTTGGAGTAGATCGCAGCGGCCTGGGCATCGCCGTCACCGCGAATCTCTTCGGATTCACGATAGGCTTCCGCCAGCAGCACGCGGCGTTGACGATCGGCGTCGGCACGGATGCCTTCGGCCAGCTCGTTACCCTTGGCGCGGTGCTCGCGAGCTTCACGCTCACGCTCGGTGCTCATACGCTCGAACACACTGCGGTTCACTTCTTTCGGCAGGTCGATGGCCTTGACCCGAACATCGACAACTTCGATCCCCAGCTCCTTTTCCGCCATCCTGTTCAGCGACGCAGTGATGTCAGCCATCAGCGCATCACGCTCACCCGACACCACTTCGTGCAGGGTGCGCTTGCCGAACTGGTCACGCAGACCGGATTCCAGACGACGGGACAGACGCTCGTCGGCGATCTGCTTCAGACCGGAAGTCGCGGTGTAGAAGCGCTCGGCATCTTTCACGCGCCACTTGGCATAGGCATCGACCATTACCGCTTTCTTTTCCAGGGTCAGGAAGCGCTGCGTCGGAGCGTCCAGCGTCATCAGGCGTGCGTCGAATTTACGCACCTGGTTAACGTAAGGCACTTTCACATGCAGGCCCGGCTGAACATCAGCCTGAACCACACGGCCGAACTGCAGCAGCACCGCACGCTCGGTCTGAGCGACGATGTAGAAGCAATTCCAGCCCACCAGGACTACAACGACGCCAACAATAAGGGCGATCAGCGATTTATTGCTCATCAGCGGGTCTCCCTTGTGCGCGACTGCGGCAGGTCAGTGACATGCGGCGTGACGTCCGTGTTGCTGCTGGCGGCGGCCGAACCGGTGACCGGTGCATTGCTGCCCGAACTGTTCTGAATCATTTTGTCCAACGGCAGGTAAAGCAGGTTGCTCTGGCCGTTCTTGTTGCCGGTCACGAGTACCTTGCTGGTGTTGCTGAAGACTTCCTGCATGGTGTCCAGATACAGACGCTCACGGGTGACTTCAGGGGCCTTGCGATACTCGGCGACCAGTTTGGTGAAGCGATCAGCCTCACCCTTGGCGCGCGAGACCGTTTCGTCGCGGTAACCGTTGGCATTCTCGATGATACGCTGGGCCTGACCACGGGCTTCCGGCACCACGCCGTTGGCATAGGTTTCGGCCTGGTTACGCGAACGCTGCTCGTCTTCACGGGCACGGATCACGTCGTCGAAGGCTTCCTGCACTTCACGCGGTGCCGCTGCGCTCTGTACGTTGACCTGAGTAACGGTGATACCGGTGCGATAGGTATCGAGGAAGCGTTGCAGACGCTCCTTGATTTCGCTGGCCATCAATTCACGACCTTCGGTCAGCACCTGGTCCATGGCGGTGGAACCCACCACGTGGCGCAGGGCACTGTCGGTCGCATGCTGCAGGCTGATTTCCGGCTGATCGACGTTCAGCACGAAATCCTGCAGGTTGCTGATCTTGTACTGCACGGTCAGCGGCACTTCGACGATGTTCTCGTCTTCGGTCAGCATCTGGCCCTGCTTGGTGTACGCACGCTCACGCGTGACGTTTTCCATGTACTTCTTGTCGATCGGCGGGAAGTAAATGTTCAGGCCCGGGCCGACCGTCTCGTAGTACTTGCCGAAGCGCAGCACCACGGCTTGCTCCTGCTCGTCCACCACATAGACCGCGCTGTACAGCCAGACAGCCGCCAGCACCACGAGGCCGATGCCGAGCAGACCGCCGAAGCCGCCACCGCTCCTGCCCGAACCACCGCCGTCATCACCACCGCGTTTCTTACCACCACCGAACAACCCGTTCAGGCTTTCCTGCAGCTTTCGGAAGGCCTCGTCGAGATCCGGTGGCCCCTTGCGGTCGCCGTTATTGCGGCGCTTGCCACCCCAAGGATCCTGATTATTCGAGTTGCCACCCGGCTCATTCCAAGCCATAGCGCTCTCCATCTGATAAAGCAAAGACGCACCCACGGCGCGCCAACCAATGCTACAGAATGCCTGCCGTTGCGGCACAACCGCTTTGTCAGGCTTTTATTGCAAAGTGTGTTGCTCGATGAATTCCATCGGCTGCAATCCTTCGCGGCTTACCAGTCGATTCAGCTCGACCCGGGGCAAACGAACGGCCAGCAAACTGATGCCTTCTTCGTCGTGTTCTTCTTTCTGCACCGCACCGATCTCGAAAAACTGCGCACGCAGTCGAGCGAATCGTTGCGGCAAACGCAAGGTGCCCACGAACAAATCACTGCCCAGCAACTCGGCGATGGCTTGCTCGAGCAGCTCCAGACCCGTGCCATCACGCGCCGACAGCCAGACCCGTTGCGGCTTGCCATCGGCATCGCGCTGGATTTGTGGCTCAACGCCTTCAAGCAAATCGAGTTTGTTGTATACCTCGAGGATCGGCAAGTCCTGGGCCCCAATCTCGCCCAGCACCACCATCACCTGCTCGATCTGCAACATGCGATCCGGTTCGGCGGCATCAATCACGTGCAACAGCAGGTCGGAGTTGCTCGACTCTTCGAGCGTAGACCGAAATGCCTCGACCAGCTTGTGCGGCAAGTGACGAATGAAACCTACGGTGTCGGCCAGAACGATCGGCCCAAGGTCGTCCAGTTCCAGACGGCGCAAGGTCGGGTCCAGCGTGGCGAACAACTGGTCAGCCGCGTACACCTCGGACTTGGTCACGTTATTGAACAGCGTGGACTTGCCGGCGTTGGTGTAGCCCACCAGGGACACAGTGGGAATATCCGCACGGGACCGGCCGCGTCGCGATTGCTCACGCTGGCTGCGGACTTTCTCCAGACGGCCCTTGATCTGGCGCAGGCGCACCCGCAGCAGACGGCGGTCGGTTTCCAGTTGGGTTTCACCCGGGCCGCGCATGCCGATACCGCCACCCTGACGCTCAAGGTGAGTCCAGCCGCGAACCAGTCGGGTGCTCATGTGGTCAAGCTGGGCCAGTTCGACCTGGAGCTTGCCTTCATGGGTCCGGGCGCGCTGGGCGAAAATATCGAGAATCAGACCGGTACGGTCAATCACGCGACACTCGAAAACACGTTCGAGGTTACGTTCCTGACTGGGCGTGAGGATGTGATTGAAAATCACCAGATCGGCCTTCTCGGCATGGACCAGGTCTCGCAACTCCTCGACCTTGCCACTGCCAATCAGGTATTTGGCGGTTGGCCGATGACGCGGTACGTTAAAAAACGCAACGGTCTCGGCGCCCGCCGAATTAGCCAGTTCCTGAAACTCCTGCGGATCTTCGCGCGCCTCAGGGTCCTGTCCATCCAAGTGAACGAGAATGACTCGCTCACCACCACCGTGGCGCTCAAAGAACAAAGGAGACTCCTATCAGGCGTTACCTGGCTCAGCGTCACCTGCTTCGGATTCGGTTGCGCTAGGCAGACGAATTGGACGAACCGGCACTACTGTCGAGATAGCGTGTTTGTAAACCATCTGGCTCACGGTGTTTTTCAGCAGGATCACGAACTGGTCGAACGACTCGATAGTACCTTGCAGCTTGATACCGTTGACCAGGTAGATGGAAACCCCAACTTTCTCTTTACGTAAAGTATTCAAGTAAGGGTCTTGTAGCGAATGCCCTTTTGACATGTGCCGCACTCCTTTAAGGATTCAATAATAAAAATAGGTAATTCAGATGGCTTTGGCCGCCACACCCCCAAGGATAGACGGCAATTGCAAGGACTCAGCTCAATATGGAGATGGTCCCGAGGTATTTCAAGGCGCGTGGCAGATTGTCGCAATCAAGACTGTCCAGCCAGTATAAATCTTCCCAGCTGCGCAGCCAGGTGAACTGGCGTTTGGCCAATTGGCGCGTGGCGATGATGCCGCGCTCCTGCATTTCGGCCAACGTCAGCTTGCCATCCAGGTAATCCCAGACTTGGCGGTAACCTACTGCACGTATAGACGGCAACCCTGAATGCAGGTCACTTCTTTTACGCAGGGCTACGACCTCGTCGATGAATCCCTGTTCCAACATATTTGTGAATCTTTGTTTAATGCGCTCGTGTAATACCTGACGGTTTGCCGGAGCAATCGCCAAGTTCGCGACAGTATAGGGCAATTGTTGCAGTCCCGAAGCGGCGGCTTCAGTACTTTGCGCAGATTGTTGCTGACGCAGGGCAGTCATGCTCTGACCGCTGACCCGATAAACTTCCAGTGCCCGACTCAAGCGCTGCGGATCGTTCGGATGAATCCGCGCTGCCGAGACCGGGTCGATGACCGCCAACTGATCGTGCAGGGCCTGCCAGCCAAGGCGTGCAGCCTCTTCCTCGATCTGCGCACGAACCCCGGGATCGGCCGCCGGCATGTCCGCCAGACCTTCGACCAAAGCCTTGTAATAGAGCATCGTGCCGCCCACCAGCAGCGGAATTTTCCCCCGTGCGGTGATCTCGGCCATCGCTTGCAGGGCATCGCGACGAAAATCGGCAGCGGAATAGGCTTCACTCGGATCGAGAATGTCGATCAAGCGATGGGGAAATTCGGCCAGCAGCTCTTTCGACGGCTTGGCGGTGCCGATGTCCATGCCACGATAGACCAGCGCCGAATCGACACTGATCAGCTCGCACGGCAGCACCTTGGTCAGTTCGATGGCCAGGTCGGTCTTGCCCGCAGCGGTCGGGCCCATCAGGAAAATCGCTGGAGGGAGCTGGCTCATCAACGACCGCGCAGGAACAGTTTGTCCAGATCGTCCAGGCCCAGTTGGGTCCAGGTCGGTCGGCCATGGTTGCATTGACCGCTGCGCTCGGTGTTTTCCATGTCGCGCAGCAGGCCGTTCATTTCCGGCAGGGCCAGACGCCGGTTGGCGCGGATCGCGCCGTGGCAGGCCATGGTGCCGAGCAGTTCGTTGAGGTGCGCCTGAATCCGGTCGCTGGTGCCGTACTCCATCAAATCCGACAGCACGTCGCCGACCAGGCGGTTGGCTTCAGCCTGTTTGAGCAACGCGGGGATCTGGCGGATGGCCAATGTTTCCGGGCCAAGACGCTGTAGCTCGAAACCGAGGCGCTGGAACCACGCGGCGTGCTCTTCAGCGCAATCGGCCTCACGCTGACTCACCGCCAGCGATTCCGGCACCAGCAACGGCTGGCCGCTGAGACCTTCGCTGGCCATGGCAATTTTCAGGCGTTCGTACATGATCCGCTCGTGGGCGGCATGCATGTCCACCAGCACCAGACCCTGGGCGTTCTCGGACAGGATGTAGATGCCTTTGAGCTGCGCCAGCGCGTAACCCAGTGGCGGAATGTCCTCCTGACCGGCCGGCAGCGCGTTGGCATTGGCCTCGGGCAGCGGCGCGAAAAACTCACGGTACGCGGCTTGAGCCTCGGCGGCTGGCGGCACCGCCGATTGCGGCCGCGGCGTGTACTGATACTGATAAGCGCCGCCAGCACTGGCGCCAGACGAGGTATTGAACACCGGTTGCGCCTGTGGCTGCTCGAGCAGCGCATTGGCCGCCAGACGCATTTCACCCTGCGGACCGAACTCGCCAGCCTCGATACCGGTTGGCCGCACGACAGCGGTCGTCACGGAACCGGCCAACTGATCCTCGGGGCGCACATCGCCCAGTGCGCGGTGCAGCGTGCCGTAAAGGAAGTCATGCACCATGCGTCCGTCACGGAAGCGCACTTCGTGCTTGGTCGGGTGGACGTTGACGTCGACCGCGGCCGGATCAACCTCGAAAAACAGCGCGAAGGTCGGATGCCGGCCGTTGAACAGCACGTCGCGATAGGCCTGGCGCACCGCGTGAGCCACCAGTTTGTCGCGTACCGCGCGGCCATTCACAAAGAAATACTGCAAATCCGCCTGGCTGCGGTTGAACGTCGGCAAACCGACCCAGCCCCACAAGTGCAGGCCATTGCGTTCAATTTCGATCGGCAAGGCCTGCTCAAGGAAGCCCGAACCGCAGATCGCCGCCACGCGCCGGGCGCGGGCCGCATCATCGTGAGCCTCGTGCAGACTGAGGATGGTCTTGCCGTTGTGGCGCAGGTGGAAGGCCACGTCGAAACGCGCCAGCGCCAGACGCTTGATCACTTCTTGCAGGTGATCGAATTCGGTTTTTTCGGTCTTGAGGAATTTGCGCCGCGCCGGGGTGTTGAAGAACAGATCGCGCACCTCCACCGACGTACCGACCGGATGTGCCGCGGGCTGAACGCGAGGCGCCATGTCGCGGCCCTCG
>NZ_QAIU01000600.1:1034-2691 GCF_003061205.1 Pseudomonas sp. HMWF006 | reverse complement strand
CTGCCACGCCTGATCGGCATCGCGGGTGCGCGAGGTCAGGGTCAGGCGCGCCACAGAGCTGATCGACGCCAGGGCCTCACCGCGGAACCCCAGGCTCATCACCTGCTCGAGGTCTTCGAGGTTGCGGATCTTACTGGTGGCGTGACGGGCCAGCGCCAGCGGCAGGTCATCGGCAGAAATGCCGCTGCCGTCGTCGCGCACCCGCAGCAGCTTGACGCCACCCTGCTCGACGTCGACGTCGATGCGTTTGGCACCGGAATCGAGGCTGTTTTCCAGCAGTTCCTTGATCACCGAGGCCGGGCGCTCGACCACCTCACCGGCGGCGATCTGGTTCGCCAGCCGTGGGCTGAGCAGTTCGATGCGGGCAGTGTTCAGCACCTGGCTCATTCTTTGGACGCCAGTTCGGTGCCAGGAATGGTCAGGTGCTGACCGACTTTCAGCTCATCGCTGCTGAGGTTGTTGGCGCTGCGCAGGGTCGCGGGCGACACCTGGTAACGCACCGCAATCATCGCCAGCGTCTCGCCCGGACTCACGCGGTGATCGCGCGGGCCTTGGGCGATCTTGCCGGAGTCACGCAGCCAGGCAATGTAAGTGCCCGGTGGCGGGTTTTGCTGGAAGAACTGGCGTACACCGCTGCTGATCGAACGGGCCAGCGCCTGCTGGTGGCTCGATGCCGAGAGTTTGTTCGCTTCGTTGGCGTTGGAGATGAAGCCGGTTTCGACCAGGATCGACGGGATGTCCGGCGACTTCAGCACCATGAACCCGGCCTGTTCCACACGCTGCTTGTGCAGCGGCGTCACCCGGCCGATGTTGGTCAGGACTTTCTGACCGACGTTGAGACTGGAAGTCAGCGACGCGGTCATCGACAGGTCGAGCAGCACACCGGCGAGCATGCGGTCCTTGTCGTCGAGGCTGACGTTGCCGGCGCCGCCGATCAGGTCGGAACGGTTTTCGCTGTCGGCCAGCCAGCGGGCGGTCTCCGACGTGGCACCGCGATCGGACAAGGCAAACACCGACGCACCGAAGGCGGCCGCCGACGGCGCGGCGTCAGCGTGGATCGAGACGAACAGGTCAGCACCCTTCTTGCGCGCGATTTCAGTACGGCCACGCAGCGGGATGAAGTAGTCGCCAGTACGGGTCAATTCGGCGCGGAAGCCTTTCATGCCGTTGACCTGACGTTGCAGTTCGCGAGCGATCTGCAGCACCACGTCTTTCTCACGCTGGCCGCGCGAGCCGGACGCGCCCGGGTCTTCGCCGCCGTGGCCGGCGTCGATCACCACGATAATGTCGCGTTTGCCGGCCGGCGCTGGCGGTAACTTGATGGCGGGTTCCGCAGGCGTGACCGGCACCGCAGGCACCGTCGCCACTTGCGGCGCTGGCGCAGGCGGCGGAGCGGCATCGGCCGGGTTGTCGAACAGGTCGACCACCAGACGGTTGCCGTATTGCGCGTTCGGCGCCAGCGAGAAGCTTTTCGGGGTGACGGCTTTTTTCAGGTCGATGACCACCCGCAGGTCGGTCGGCGTGCGCTGGGCCGAGCGCATCGCAGTGATCGGTGTGTTCGCAGTGGAGACTTTCAACGGCGCGCCGAGGGTGGCGCCGTTGATGTCGATCACCAGCCGGTCCGGTGCGGTCAGGGTGAAGACGCTGTGCTGCACCG
>NZ_QAIU01000600.1:0-1024 GCF_003061205.1 Pseudomonas sp. HMWF006 | reverse complement strand
TGACCTTTGTCTCGGCCACAGCGTTGACGGTTACTGCCATCAACATCAGTCCAGCGGCAGCCACCAACGCGCGAAAGCGCATACCTAACCCCATCATTTAATTGGATTCCAATGCCAAAGCGGCACACCAGGCCTCGCCACGCGAGCCTTGGGATAAAATTTTCAGCGAACGCCCGCTGTCTTGCGGGCTAATGGTAATGGTCAGGTCAGGCTTTGGCAAAAAGCCTGCACCTTTATCGGGCCACTCGATCAGGCACAGCGCATCGTCTTCGAAATAGTCGCGGATGCCGAGAAACTCCAGCTCCTCCGGATCGACCAGGCGATACAGGTCGAAGTGGAAGGCACGGACGTCGCCGATCTCGTAGGGTTCGACCAGGGTAAAGGTCGGACTTTTCACCGCCCCGACATGCCCCAGGCCACGAATGATGCCCCGCGACAGGGTGGTTTTGCCCATGCCCAGATTGCCTTCGAGAAAAATCAGGCCGTGGCCCTGGGTCACGCGGGCGATCCGTGCGCCAAAGTCGCTCATGGCCTGTTCATCGGCCAGGTACAGGGTTACTTCAGACACGGTGCATGCTCCTCCAACAACTGACGAATGGCTGGAATCAAATCACTGGCCGCCAGCCCACGGCCCAATTTTCCTTGCTGCATGCCGGCATTGGCGTGCAGCCAGACGGCCAGGCACGCCGCATCGAAACCGTCCATGCCTTGCGCCAGCAGCGCACCGGTCAACCCCGCGAGCACATCGCCGAGGCCGGCGCTGGCCATGGCCGGATGGCCCTGATGACACAGCGCCAGACGCCCGTCGGGATGGGCGATCAAACTGCCGGCGCCTTTGAGGACGACGACGGCTGAGTATTTCTTGCTCAGCGTCCGCGCCGCCGCCAGACGATCGGCCTGCACATCGGCGGTACTGATCCCCAACAAACGCGCAGCCTCACCCGGATGCGGGGTGATCACGCAATCCTTGGGCAGACGGACAAACCCGCCGGCGAGCAGATTCAATGCATCGGCGTCCCATACT
>NZ_QAIU01000599.1:8790-10044 GCF_003061205.1 Pseudomonas sp. HMWF006 | reverse complement strand
GTCGAAGGCCTGGCCTTGCGCATCGCCGCCGGTGACGTGCCGCCGTCGTTGCAGGAGGTCAGCCTGCGTGTGCTCGACCTAGGCCTGTTGCAGGCCGGCGCCGGGGTCAAAGGCGAGTTCGAACAACGGCTCAAAGGCGTGATCGACGCGGTCCGCAGTGCCGACAAACCGATCATCCTGTTCATCGACGAAGCCCACACCCTGATCGGTGCCGGCGGTGCCGAGGGTGGCAGCGATGCGGCCAACCTGCTGAAGCCGGCGCTGGCCCGTGGCGAGTTGCGCACGCTCGCGGCCACAACGTGGATGGAGTACAAAAAATACTTCGAGAAAGACCCGGCCCTCGCCCGTCGTTTTCAACTGGTGCAGGTGGAAGAGCCGGACGAAATCACCGCCGTGGAAATGCTCCGTGGCGTTGCCGCCAAACTTGAACAGCACCACGGCGTGCAAGTGCTCGATGCGGCGATCCACGAAGCGGTGAAACTTTCGCACCGCTACATCTCCGGTCGCCAGTTACCGGACAAGGCCATCAGCGTGCTCGACACCGCGTGTGCCCGAGTCGCGCTCGGCCAGCATGATGTGCCGCCGCCGCTGGAAAGCCTGCGTCATCGGCAAAACAGCCTCAAGGACGAAGTCGAACGCCTGCGCCGCGAGCAAGCCACAGGCCTCGATCACCGCGAACGCATCACCCTGCTGGAAAGCGAATCGCAGGGCAACGTGCAGGCGATCCGCGAACTGGAAACCCGCTGGAGCGAAGAGCGCGTGGCCGTGCGCGAACTGCTCGACACCCGCCGCGAATTGCTCGACTTGAGCGAACGCGCCGACAGCGACAAACCCGATGAAGCCACCGACAGCCGCATCGACCACCTGGCCGCCGAACTGCTGCGCCTCGAGGCGGGACTGGACGCGATTCGCCAGGACGATCCGCTGGTGCCCGAACAGGTCGACGCAAAAACCGTCGCTGCGGTGATCGCCGGCTGGACCGGCATCCCCGTTGGCAAAATGCTCGCCGACGAAGCCCACGCGGTACGCACCCTCGGCACCCGCATGGGTCAACGGGTGATGGGCCAGAGCACCGCGCTCAACACCATCGCCCAGCGCTTGCAGGCGTATCGCGCGGGCCTGACCGATCCACAGAAACCGGTCGGTGTGTTCCTGCTGGTCGGCCCCACAGGCGTAGGCAAAACCGAAACTGCGTATGCACTCGCCGACGCCTTGTATGGCGGCGAACGCAACCTGATCAGCATCAACCTTTCC
>NZ_QAIU01000599.1:5520-8780 GCF_003061205.1 Pseudomonas sp. HMWF006 | reverse complement strand
CCGTCAGCCAACTCAAAGGCGCGCCGCCCGGTTATGTCGGTTATGGCAGCGGTGGCGTACTGACTGAAGCGGTGCGACGCAAACCGTATTCGGTGGTGCTGCTGGACGAAATCGAGAAGGCCCATCCGGATGTGCTCGAAGCGTTCTACAACGTTTTCGACAAGGGCTTGATGGAGGATGGCACCGGCTTGGTGGTGGACTTCAAAAACACTGTGATGCTCGCCACCAGCAACGTCGGCGCGGAGCTTTTGCTGGATACACCCGCCGCGCAACTCGGCTCGGATGCCTTCAACGAGGCACTGCACAAAGTCCTCTTGCAAGCCTTCCGCCCGGCGTTTCTGGCGCGCATGACCGTGGTCGCCTATCGACCGCTGGATGAAGCGACGCTGGAGGGGATTGTGTTGGCGAAACTGGAAAAACTGCGGGGCCGTTACAAGGCGGCAACGGGCAAACAATTCGAGTTTGATTCGGGAATCGTTAAAGCCGTACTCGCCAAGTGCAGCGCGGCGGGTGCGCGGGATGTCGAGAACGTGTTGATGACGCAGGTGACAGGGAAACTGGCGGAGTGGGTTTTAGAGTGAACGACACAGGAAAAGCTGCGTCGCGCCCTTTCTCGTAAGTGTTCGACTTCTTTGCAGGTATTCGCGATGCCCTACAAAATTCTTATATGGAACACGCAGCACTTCCATAACCAGAGCAAAAAAGAATCAGAGGCATACCAGGCAAAGGCCGCTTACCTGAGCAAAGTATTGCTGCTCAAGCGGCCCGATATTCTTGCACTCTTTGAAACGGGCACGACCGGGGTGCCCAATGTCAGCGCAGAGAAGTTGCTGGAATCGCGCGGATACCGGTTGGTGCATGCGCTGGACAACGAGGGCGGCGCGCGAATCGACACGACTTTAGGTTCGATGGTGTTCGTGCGCAATGAACTGGCAGGAGCCTTCGAGATGCTCTCCGACTACATACTGGGCGCTTCCGAGCGGCGCGCACCGATCGTCATACGACATAAATACAATGGCGACGCCCTGGCCTTCTATCATGCCAACTCATCTTATAAGGCGGCCGAAATCACGGCCGAAACCATCAACTTCATCGTTGCCAACAAGCGTGAAAAATTTCGCGAACTGATTTTCTTCGGCGGCGACCTGAATGCCGAGCCTCACGAGAATCACAAGGAAATCAGGCCTCCCGAGCACAGACCGCTGAAGCCCGTCCCACCCGCTACAGCCGGCACCCATATTCAGATCACCAACAAGACGCTCAAGGAGGCCAGACTGGATTGGCGCAACAATGTCGAGTATGTGTTCGACGACGAACAAGGCATTGATGTGCCCGTGCGTTCCCAGGAAAGCTGGAATACAAGCTATCGGTGGGATGAGGGCATCTGCGAGGACGAGTATGTTGCCACCCCTCGGGTTCTCGACTACGCCTACGTCACAGATACCTATCGCTGGAATTGCGAATGCGACGGCCGAGCGCAGTGCATCCCGAACGGTACCGGCGGTTATAAAGCCATCAGACGTATCAGTTATGGCGACGTAATTCGGAGTGACCACTTCCCGGTATTTTACTTCGGCAAACGACATGATGAAGAAGCGACCTTTCTCGTGCATATCGCAGAAGATCCCTATCTGAGTGCCGCATTGAAAAACCGGCTCGGCGCCGGTGAGCAGCGGATAACCCTGCGTTTTGGCTCCTTCAAGTCTTCACCGGTAGAGATGGAAGCTCCGCTTGACGCTACGTATTGGGCCTGGACGAGCGCAAAGACTTTGCGGGTGACATCAACGAGCAATCTGACAGGGCATTTTCGCTTCAAGAAACAGATTGGCGTGACATGGCCGGCCATCATCGAATTTCCCGCCGTGTCCGGAGCAATCGGCAGCAGCGCAAAGCTCACGCTGTATGTAACGGGTATCGACTATGAATAGTTTTCCCCCCCTCGAGATTGCTCATGACTCGCTCGACTGACAGCAACACCACCCTCTCCCTCACCGCCCCCTCGCTGTCGGCGCTTTATCCTGAATCACTGTCCGGTGAAGAAGCCCTCAACTCACTCGGATCGCAAACCCTCAACGGCGTGAATGACGGCGCCTCTCTGACGCTGACCAGTGCCATTGCCACCCACGTCACCACCACCCTGCACAATGACGCGCAACTGCGCCCGTACGATGCGCTGGTTGCCGAAATCCGCCAACTGCCCGCCGATGCCACGGCCGAGCGCTACCAGTTGCTGTTAAGGCCGTGGCTGTGGTGGCTGACCCTGGCGAGCAATAACCGGGTGTTCCAGAACCTCGCCACTTCGGACATTGTCACGACGATTTTCAAGGCCCACGGCTTTACCGATTTCAAGCTGTCGCTGAGCGGCAGTTACACACCGCGCGAATACTGCGTGCAGTACGGCGAAACCGATTTCGCATTTGTTTCGCGGTTGCTGGAAGAAGACGGCATTTTCTGGTTTTTCACCCACGACAGCGGCAAACACACGCTGGTGCTCGGTGACAGCAACGACGCCTTCGTAGCGATCCCCAACGGGCCGAAGGTCAAGTATCTGGGTCAGGGAATGGGTGAGCGTGAGTTACACGGAATTCGCGCCGGGCAGGTGTGCCTGCAAGCGGTGGCCGGGGTGTATCGGGCCACGGATTACGAATTCACCACACCGACCACATCGCTGTATGGCCAGGCGGAAGCGGTGGCCGGGCCGCGTTCGATCTACGAGCATCCGGGCGGTTACAACGCCAAGGCCCGGGGCGATGCGCTGACCAAGCAACGGATTGAGGGTTTGCGCAGCGAAGAGAAACGTTTTGTCGGTGAAAGCGACTGTCGCTGGCTGGTGCCGGGGCACTGGTTCACCCTCGACGGGCATGAAGACGCGAGCCTGAATATCGACTGGGTGGTGACGCGGGTCACCCATGACGTCAGCCACGAACGCTATCGCAACCGTTTTGAAGCGATCCCCAAAGCCACGCCGTTCCGCGCGCAACGCACCACGCCGAAACCGCGCATGCATCCGCAGACCGCCATTGTCGTGGGCAAGTCTGGCGAAGAAATCTGGACCGACGAGTACGGCCGGATCAAGTTGCAGTTCCCGTGGGATCGCGACGGCAAGAACGATGAAACCAGTTCCTGCTGGGTGCGCGTGGTGTTGCCGTGGAGCGGCAAAGGCTTCGGCATGCAGTTCATTCCGCGCATCGGTCAGGAAGTCATCGTGACCTTTATCGACGGCGATCCCGACCGGCCGCTGGTCACCGGTTGCGTGTACA
>NZ_QAIU01000599.1:1042-5510 GCF_003061205.1 Pseudomonas sp. HMWF006 | reverse complement strand
GAAGATCAATGTCCTCAACGACACCACCGCCACCGTCGGCCACGACGAAACCCTCACCGTACAGAATGCACGCACCCGCACGGTCAAGGACGGCGACGAGACCGTGACCCTGGAGAAAGGCAAACGCAGCGTCACGATTCAAACCGGCAGCGACACCCTGGACGTCAAGGACAGCCGCACGGTGAAAGTCGGTGCCGATCAGAATCACAGCACCGGCGGCAACTACACCGACAAAGTCACCGGCGATTACAGCCTGACCGTCGACGGCAACCTGACGATCAAGGTCAGCGGCACCCTGACCCTGCAAAGTGGCGGCAGCTTCACCATCAAAAGTGGCGCCGATCTGGCCACGTCGGCCAGTACCTCGATCACCCACAAGGCCGGAACTGCCTTGACCAATCAGGCCGGTACATCGCTGGACAACAAGGCCGGTACCACACTGACCAACGATGCCGGGATAAGCCTGACCAACAAGGGCGCGGCTTCGCAGACTGTCGATGGTGGCGGCATGCTGACCATCAAGGGCGGGCTGGTGCAAGTCAACTGACAGGGAGCACTCATGGCGATCACACCGCTGGATCTGCAGCAGGATGACAAGCAGCTCAAGGGGCGTCTGCAGGACGGCCAGCTCGACGGGCCGCTGCAGATCAAGGATGACGGGCGCAAGCAGGCAGACCTCAACTACAGCGCCGGGGTGCTGCAAGGGACCTCCCTGCTCTATCACCCCAATGGCAAGGTCTCGGCGCAGATGCCATTTGTGCGCGACAAGGTGCAAGGCGTCGCGAGTTTCTATTCCGCAGAGGGCTGGTTGCAACGCAAGGCGACCTACCGCCGTGGGTTGCTGCATGGCGAGGCGTTCAATTACTTTCCTGACGGACAAGTGGCTGAGGCGGAGTTTTATCGCGATGGTGTGCGTGAGGGGCGTTATCAGCGCTTTCATCCCAATGGCAAACCGGCGGCCGAGGCGCGGTATGTGAACGGGCAGTTGCTAGAGCCGGAGCAAGGCTTTGCCGAGGATGGCCGGCCGCTGGGAGCGGATGGCAAGCCGATTTCGCGGGTGCGGTGGTGGTATCGGCAGTGGGCGGATCCGCAGCAGGCCTGAGAACCTTGAAAAGCCCCTCACCCTAACCCTCTCCCCGAGGGAGAGGGAACTGATCGGGGGAGATTGGCGAGTTATGCCGGCGTGAAAGGTATGCAGTGAATCCATCATCGACTCGGTCGTTCAGGTCGATGTATCGCGACAGACACCTTGGTCGGCTCACTCTCCCCGAGGGAGGGAACTGATCGGCGGAGATTGGCGAGTTACGCCGACGTGAAAGGTATGCAGTGAATCCATCATCGACTCGGTCGTTCAGGTCGATGTATCGCGACAGACATCTTGGTCGGCTCACTCTCCCCGAGGGAGAGGGAACTGATCGGGGGAGATTGGCGAGTTACGCCGGCGTGAAAGGTATGCAGTGAATCCATCATCGACTCGGTCGTTCAGGTCGGTGTATCGCGACAGACATCTTGGTCGGCTCACTCACCCTCTCCCAGACGGAGAGGGATCTGATCGGCGCAGATTGGCGAGTTACGCCGACGTGAAAGGTATGCAGTGAATCCATCATCGGCTCGGTCGTTCAGGTCGATGTATCGCGCCAGACACCTTGGTCGGCCCCCTCTCCCTCTGGGAGAGGGCTGGGGTGAGGGTTAGCGGTTCAGGGGATGAGCATCTGCATCTGCCCCGGCATGGCGATCTTGATCACCCCCGCCCAGTTGCACATCAAGGTGCTGTTGGCATCAATCGCCGGCATGCCGCCCAATAACAACGTCGGCGCGCCACCGGGGATCCACGGTGTGGCCGTCGCCGGAATGCACGGCATCGGCGTCAACACCCCAAGCGCCGCAGCGGTTGCCGCCGCCACCATCGGATTGGCCATGCTCATGCACACTCCGAACGGCAGGATATTGACCAGCGGGATGTGATCCATGATGTTCGCCGCCGGCATGCCGCCGGTCAGCGTGCGATTGACCGGCAGCACGTTGAGCATCGACGGCGCGGCGCCGAAGCTGCATTGCAATGTGGCGGTGGCACAGACTTGCGGACAGCCCATTTCCCGACTCCTTCGTGGACACGGCATACCCGCTAAACCTTAGTCTGCTGCGGCTCCTCGCGCACATTCCCAAAGGTGATTATCCGGCAACACGCTAACCTATAAGACCGACCCGCGCTTGTGACCGCCCGAGCGCGCCATTAGATTAGCCAATGATGTCTGGCCTCCAAAATAAGCAGAAGGGATAAGCATGGCGCTTACTGACCAGTCCACCCGTATCCGCTCTGGCGAAGAACTCGATGCCAGCCTGATTGATCCGTACCTCAAGGCGCATATTCCGGGCCTGAGCGGCTTACCTGCGATCAGCCAGTTTCCCGGCGGCGCGTCGAACCTGACCTACCTGCTGGAATACCCGGAGCAGGAGTTCGTCCTGCGCCGTCCGCCGTTCGGCCACAAGGCCAAATCCGCCCACGACATGGGCCGCGAATTTCGTATCCTCAATCAATTGCGCGACGGTTTTCCGTACTGCCCGAAAGCCTACGTGCACTGCACCGACGAAGCGGTGATCGGCGCCGAGTTCTACGTGATGGAACGGGTCAAGGGCATCATCCTGCGCTCGGAACTGCCGCCGGAGCTGGGCCTCGATGCGGCGAAAACCGAAGTACTGTGCAAAAGCTTCATTGACCGCTTCGTCGAACTGCACCGCGTCGACTACACCGCCTGTGGCCTCGGCGATCTGGGCAAACCGGAAGGCTACGTCGCCCGTCAGATCAAGGGCTGGAGCGAACGCTACGAAAAAGCCCTGACCCCGGACGCACCGCACTGGGAAGCCGTCAAAGCCTGGCTCAACGACAAGATGCCGGCCGATCACCCGACCTCGAGCATCGTCCACAACGACTACCGTTTCGACAACGTCATCCTCGACCCGGACAACCCGATGCAGATCATCGGCGTGCTCGACTGGGAACTGACCACCCTCGGCGATCCGCTGATGGACCTGGGCAACACCCTCGCCTACTGGATCGAAGCCGGCGACCCGGCACCGGTGCAACTGATGCGTCGTCAGCCGAGCCACGCGCCAGGCATGCTCACCCGCCGCGAGTTCGTCGACTACTACGCCGAACGCTCGGGCATCCAGATCGACAATTTCGACTTCTACTACACCTACGGTCTGTTCCGCCTGGCCGGCATCGTGCAGCAGATCTACTACCGCTTCTACCATGGCCAGACCCAGGACAAACGCTTCGCGCAGTTCATTCACATGAACAAACTGCTGGAGCAGATGAGCCTGCAGGTCATTGCGAAATCGAGCCTCTGACGGCCCACACCAAGGAACCCCTATGTCCAAGACTCAGTTGTTCGACCTCGACGGCAAGATCGCTTTTGTTTCCGGCGCCAGCCGTGGCATCGGTGAAGCCATCGCCAAACTGCTGGCCCAGCAAGGCGCCCACGTGATCGTTTCGAGCCGCAAGCTCGAAGGCTGCCAGCACGTCGCCGATGCGATCATCGCCGCCGGCGGCAAAGCCACCGCCGTGGCCTGCCATATCGGTGAAATGGAACAGATCAGCCAGGTGTTCGCCGGGATCAAGGAACAGTTCGGCCGCCTGGATATTCTGGTGAACAACGCTGCGACCAACCCGCAGTTCTGCAACGTGCTCGATACCGATCTGGGTGCGTTCCAGAAGACCGTCGATGTAAACATCCGCGGCTATTTCTTCATGTCGGTCGAAGCCGGCAAGCTGATGCGCGAAAACGGTGGTGGCAGCATCATCAACGTCGCGTCGATCAACGGCATTTCGCCGGGGATCTTCCAGGGCATCTACTCGGTGACCAAGGCTGCTGTGATCAACATGACCAAGGTCTTCGCCAAGGAATGCGCGCAATTCGGCATCCGCTGCAACGCCCTGCTGCCGGGCCTGACCGACACCAAATTTGCCTCGGCGCTGGTGAAGAACGATGCAATCCTCAAGCAGGCGCTGACGCAAATTCCGCTCAAGCGTGTGGCTGATCCGAGTGAAATGGCCGGTGCGGTGCTGTACCTGGCGAGTGATGCGTCGAGCTATACCACGGGTGTTTCGCTGAACGTGGACGGTGGGTTTCTGTCCTGATTTAAACGGCAAATGATTAACCCTGTGGGAGCGAGCTTGCTCGCGAAGGCGTAGTGTCAATCGACAATGATTGGGTGACACACCGCATTCGCGAGCAAGCTCGCTCCCACAGGTCGCTGCTTGAATCAGGCATCGAGGACTTTCGGTAACTGCCAGCCGAAATGCACCGAGAGCAACCGCAGCGTCAGACACGCCGCTCCCGCCAGCAACGCCGCCGCTACAGGCGAAACGCCCAGCCTGCGGCCCATGATCAACACCGCTGCACCGACAAACGCCGAACTGGCATACAAATCCGCCTGCAACACCACGGGTATCCGCGCCAGCACA
>NZ_QAIU01000599.1:0-1032 GCF_003061205.1 Pseudomonas sp. HMWF006 | reverse complement strand
ATGTCGCGAATCACCCCGCCACCGACGCCGGTGATCGTGCCCATCAGCATCGCCACAAACGGCGTGATCCCGAAATTCAACGCCTTCTGCGCCCCGGCCACGGCAAACAGCGCCAGCCCCGCCGCGTCCAGTACGATCAGGGTTGAACCGGACCAGCCCAACACCTGCTCATGACAGACAAACGCCAGCCCGCCCATGAAAAACGCCAGCGCCGGATAACGCCAGTCGGCCACGGCGTTGGGCGGCGTGGCACCGATCAGCACGTCACGGGTCACCCCGCCGCCAAGCGCGACAATAAACGCAATCACCATCACCCCGAGCAAATCGAGCTGACTGTGCATTGCCGCAATCGCACCCTCGACAGCAAACACCGCCGTACCGGCCAGGTCGGCCACCAGCACAATCCGCTCAACCCGAGACTTGCGCCCCGCCGGCGCTATTGAGTGACGCAACGGGTCGTGGTGATGTGACGAGTGGTTTGCCCGTCGACATACATGTCGCCGGCCACTT
The DNA here is from genome assembly GCF_003061205.1 of Pseudomonas sp. HMWF006. Taxonomy (NCBI): domain Bacteria; kingdom Pseudomonadati; phylum Pseudomonadota; class Gammaproteobacteria; order Pseudomonadales; family Pseudomonadaceae; genus Pseudomonas; species Pseudomonas sp. HMWF006. The sequence continues at coordinate 522 of NZ_QAIU01000599.1, read as the reverse complement.
GAGTGTTCTCAAGCACCTGACAGGTGCGTACCGGCGGCGGAGGCGGCGCGGCCGGTGGAGGTGGCGGTGGACTGGCACAACCGGCCAGCAACGCTACGGAAAAAACCAGCGACAGCGGCGAACACACGCGTTTCCCAAGATTGTTCATAGGACGACCCGCGATAAAGGGAGACCCACTCCCGCGCACAACCGAACACGGAAGACCTGACCACTCATTCTTTATAGCCGAGCCCCCTGTAACCGCCAGTAAACCCGCCACCGAAGACATGCCTGGCTGTCGATTTTGCTTTTCGGCACAGCCGAAGCCTGGTCGGCTGTCAGGCCGCCATCGCCAGCAGGCTGGCTCCTACAGTTGGATTGGGTACGTTCCGTTAGAGCATGGTCGGTTATCAGGCCGCCTTCGCTGGCAAGCCAGCTCCCACAGTTGGATTGGGTGCGTTCCGTTAGAGCATGGTCGGCTGTCAGGCCGCCATCGCTGGCAAGCCAGCTCCCACAGTTGGTTTGAGTGCATTCAGTTAGAGG
>NZ_QAIU01000063.1:0-1615 GCF_003061205.1 Pseudomonas sp. HMWF006 | reverse complement strand
ACGCCTTGCACTTGCAAGTCACGCAGCGTGCGCAGGATGCGGCAGGCGATGGCGCCCCGGTTGGCGATGAGGATTTTTTCGAACATGGCATAACCCCTGAAGGGGAAGCGGGCCGTCCCGCCGTTTTTCGACAGACATCCGGGCCGTCCCGGATGAAAAAAACATTTACTTCAAATCACTACAGGTCCCTGTGGGAGCTGGCTTGCCAGCGATGACGCCGGCACTACCAACATCAATGGTGACTGACACACCGCTATCGCTGGCAAGCCAGCTCCCACAAGGTTTAGGGATGTCTGGGAGATTTCAGGCACTGCCCGGAACGCGCCTGGCACAGTGCGAAAAACCAACGGCGCAATCGGCTCATGGTCAGTTCCATACCAGCAGCTGCGCAGGTGTCGGGTTGTAGGCGTTGCACGGGTTGTTCAATTGCGGGCAGTTGGAAATCAGCACGATCACATCCATCTCCGCACGCAAATCGACGTACTTGCCCGGTGCCGAAATCCCGTCCTCGAAGGTCAGCCCGCCATCCGCCGTCACCGGCACATTCATGAAGAAATTGATGTTCGGCCCGATGTCACCTTTGCCCAGCCGCCCGTCGTGGACGCAGGCGCGCAGGTAGTTGTCGCGGCAGCTGTGCATGTAGCGTTTTTCCAGGGCGTAGCGCACGGTATTGCTCTCTTGTGCGCAGGCGCCACCGAGGGTGTCGTGGCGCCCGCAGGTGTCGGCGACGATGGTCAGCATCGCGTGGCCGAGATTGGAATACAGCACGCTGCCGGTGCTCAGGTAGACGCTGTTTTGCCGACGCAAGGTGCGTTGCACGTCGTAGCGCTCCTTGGGATTGGCGAGGCTGTAGAACAAGGTGTCGATGGCCTGATTGCCTTCCAGGTCGAGGATGCGCAGGGTCTGGCCGGCCTTGACCTCCATCAGCCAGGGTTCACCGGCCGGGATCGTGGCGCGGTACACCGCTGTGTCGGGTTGTTTTTGCGAAGTGGCGATAGCAACGGACATGGCAGCGATCCTCAGGCGAACAAACGGTCGGTGTTGATAAAGCCGCGCTCGTTTTCCGGGCGCGAGGTGCGGCAGTGTTCGGCGACGCTGGCGTCGGCGTTCATCCAGCTCAGCTTCAAGGGTTTGGGCGCGTATTCCGGTGCCGGATCCATCGGGTGTTGCAGGGCGGTGAGCACCACCAGCGTGTCCATTGGCGCGTACAATTCGATGTAGTCGCCGGCCCTGGAGTTGCCCTCGACGAAGTGGAAGCGTCCGGCGTCATCGACGTTCACGCGGCTGAACAGGTTGAGGGTCATCAGCAGGTCGGACAGGCCCAGCCCCCACTTGCCCAGTTCCACCAGCAGGTTGTCGGTGCCGTTGCGGAAGAAGCCGTTGCGCAGTTCCTGGTAACGGCCCTGGCCGTATTTCTCGGCCACTTCCGCGGCGCAGAGCACGCCGCCGAGGCTGTCGCTCCAGCCGCAGGTGTCGGCGGTGATCGCGGCCAGTACGCGGCCCATGTCCGAATACAGGCAATGGCCGGCGGTGAGCTTGGCGGTGTGTTGGCATTTGAGGCTGTCGGGCAGGTTCAGCCGTTCGGTTTTTTCGTTGGCGTTAAGCAGGGTCAGGC
>NZ_QAIU01000598.1:20057-20922 GCF_003061205.1 Pseudomonas sp. HMWF006 | reverse complement strand
GGGCGACGACCAGTTGCTCGACCTGACGACCGACGAGGTTTTTCTTGTCCGGCCAGAACTGCACCTGCCACGAACGGTTGCCCTCGGCCAGCGGCCCGATCAGCAACGGTTGCAGCTCGGCCCAGGCTTTCTGCGCGTGGAGAAAGTCGGCGCGGGCGGTTTCCAGGGTTTCCTTGTCCTGGCAGTAGGCGAGGGCGCTGACTGCCAGTTGCCTGTCGGCTTCGACCCAACGGGTGTAGGTCGGCAGGATCACCGATTTGGCGATGGCCGCCGAGGTGACCGCTTGCGGGTCCTGCGGCGAGCAGGCGCCGAGGGCGAGTGCGGCAAGGCTGGTGAACAACAACTTGGGACGGAACATGTCGGGCTCCCGATTCTTTTAAGTGTTTAAAGTGAGTTCAGAAACGCCAGCAGCGCGGCACGCTGTTCGGCGTTGAAAGACAAAACCTGTTGCTGCGCCTGCTGCGCTTCGCCGCCATGCCAGAGCACGGCTTCGAGCAGATTGCGCGCGCGGCCGTCATGCAAGAACTGGGTGTGGCCGCTGACCGCTTGCGTCAGGCCGATGCCCCACAACGGCGGGGTGCGCCAGTCGCGGCCGGAGGCCTGGAATTCAGTGCGGTGGTCGGCCAGACCATCGCCCATGTCATGCAGCAGCAGATCGCTGTACGGGCGAATCACTTGATTGGCCAGTTCAGGTTCGGCCGCGTTGGCGGCGGTGGTGTATTTCGGGGTGTGGCACGACTGGCAACCGGCTTGGAAGAACAGGTTCTTGCCGGCCAGCACTTCGGGATCATTGACGCCACGACGCGCCGGCACCGCGAGGTTGCGGCTGTAGAACAGCACCAGCCGCAGGATGTTGTCGCTGACT
>NZ_QAIU01000598.1:18235-20047 GCF_003061205.1 Pseudomonas sp. HMWF006 | reverse complement strand
GTTCGGTGCCTGTTTGCAGGCGGTTTGCGCGTTGGTGCAGTCATCGAAGGGGCGCAGGCTGGTCGTGAGGCCCATGTCCCCGGAAAACGCGTGAACATTCTGCTGATTGAGATTCGGTTGCCCGGCTTTCCAGCCGAACCGGCCCATGACGGTCTTCTGCTGCGCGTCATCCCAGACCTGATTCGGCCGGCCATTGATGCCGTTGTTCGCTTTCGCCTGCGCGGCGGCGTTGGCGAGAATCGCCTCTTGCGGGATTGCTTCGAGCAAACCGAGGCCGATCATCGGCGGCGCGACCCGGGCGGAGAAACGCGTGTCCGGGTGCATCGGGCCGTAGCCCAGTTGAGTGAACTGCAGCACCGGTTTGCGCAGTTCCACTTCAGTGCCGTCCTTGAACCGGACCGGCACCGGGGTGTACTCGACGCGCACCTTGCCTTCGGGGACGACGCCGGGCACCGCCATGTCCTGGAACTGGCCGCCGTAGACCGGCTCCGGCACTACGCCGACCTGCTCGATGAGTTTGGCAAATTCAGGCGCGTCGGGAATCGACAGGCGCACCAGCATGGACACCGCGTTGGCTGCGTCCGGCGTCGGTGGATGGCCGCGACCGTCCTTGATGTGGCAGTTCTGGCAGGCGTTGGTGTTGAACAGCGGACCGAGGCCGTCCCGCGCAGTGGTGGTCGACGGTGCGATCACCCACGGGCTGCGGAAGAAACTGTTGCCGACACTGAAATCGACCCGGCGCGACGGCGGCAGGTTGGCCGAGGGCAGGGAGAAGGCGTTCTGATCGGTCTTGCGCACGGTCGCTGCACCGCCTGAACGCGCTTCACCAGGCTCAGCCTTGGTAAAGCGCGGAGCGTCATCACAGGCACTCAGGCCCAGGGCCAGAAGCAGTGCAGACAAGCGAAGCGACAGCGAAGGCATCGGACATCCTGCAGACGGGCGAAATTAAAGGCGCAAAGTCTAACAGGGCGAGGGGGTTTGAATAAGAGGAATTATCGTTTACTTGATTTACGGCAGGGTTTCACTTGAGACCGAGGTGCCCCTATCGCTGGCAAGCCAGCTCCCACAGGATTTGAGGTGTTTGCAGAATCCGTGTAAGTCACCATTCCCTGTGGGAGCTGGCTTGCCAGCGATGAGGTCATCAGCATTACAGCAAAAAGCAGGCATGAAAAAAGGCGACCCGCAGGTCGCCTTTTTTTGACGCAGACGCTGTGATCAGAACTCGTGATCAGCGTTGTCCGGGTTCAGGTCGCTGATGCCCAGTTTGCCAGCAGCGGCTTCGATCGAACCGGTCTGCTTGACCAGGGATGCGATGGCGTCGCGAACGATCTGGTTGCCCGCGGTGTTGCCGGCAGCGATCAACTGGTCGTAGTGCTCACCCTTGTTGGCGTGATCGACCATGACCTGGATCTTGGCTTCGGTAGCGGCCAGATCGGCTTTCAGCGCGTTGTCGGCAGCCGGGTCGGCCTTGGCCACCAGCGACGACAGGCTGGCGCCGGTCATTTTGGTGCCGTCGGTACGGGTGTACTCGCCCAGGTACACGTTACGAATGCCTTTGGCATCGTAGAAGTGCGAGTTGTGGGTGTTGTCGCTGAAGCAGTCCTGCTCGTCTTCAGGGGAGTTGGCTTCCAGGGAAACCTTCATGCGCTCACCCGCCAGTTCGCCCAGCGACAGGCTGCCCATGCCGAAGAGCATTTTGCGCAGACCGGTTTCAGCCGGCTCGGCTTCCAGGGTGGCGCGGTAGTTGTCGGCCACGTTCGGTTTCCAGTTGCCGACCATTTCTTCCAGGTCGCTGACCAGCAGTTGGGTCAC
>NZ_QAIU01000598.1:4705-18225 GCF_003061205.1 Pseudomonas sp. HMWF006 | reverse complement strand
GAACCGCCCAGCTCGTTGAGGCTGGCGAGTTTTTCCGGGGTGATGTCTTTTACATCGACCTTGTCTTCGCCGACCTGCACTTCAGTGTTGGCGATGATGTTGGCCGTGGCGCCCGGGTTACCCAGCGCGTGTTCGTAGGATTTGTCGACGTAGTCGATCAGGCCTTCGTCCAGTGGCCAGGCATTCACCTGACCTTCCCAGTCGTCGATGATGGTGTTGCCGAAGCGGAACACTTCGCTCTGCAGGTAAGGCACGCGCGCGGCAACCCAGGCAGCCTTGGCGGCTTTCAGGGTGTCGGCGTTCGGCTTGGCGAGAAACGCGTCGACGGCGGTTTGCAGGGTTTTCGCGGTGGATTCGGCATCGCTGTAAACGGCGAAGACCATGTCGGCATAGTGCGCGACCACAGCCTTGGCGGCCGCTTCGTCGACTTTACCGGCAGCGGCAGGCGCAGCCGCTGGCGCGGTAGTGCTGGCAGCTGGCGTCGGCGCGGCGGCTTTGTCTTTGCCTTCGCCGCAACCGGCGAGGGAAATAGCGATGGCCAGCAGACTGGCGGTAGCCAGAGGCATACGAATCATGGCGAACATCCTGCTTCGGTAGTTGAATAGATAGGCGCTGGGGGCGCAAAACTGCGACATAATGCAAATCTTTCGCATTATGTGTAAAGGGCTGTGGCTGGAAATATTTCTTATTTACGAAACGCAAAAGATCGTCCGAACGCGGTCCGAGCCTTCGGCTGCATCTGCTGGGCTGCGATCTTCTGAGGTTACAAAATGGCTGCGTTGCTGCGTTGCGCCTGTTTGAGGTAGGCACCCAGCTCACGGGCCGGCAGCGGTTTGCTGTAGTGGTAGCCCTGACCTTCGTGGCAGCCTTCGGAAATGATGTACGTCTCCTGCTCGGCGGTTTCCACGCCCTCGGCAATCACCTGCATGCCAAGGCTCTTGCCCAGTTGAATGATCGCGCGAACGATGGTCGCATCGTCGTCGTCATCCAGCAGATCCTGGACGAAGCTCTTGTCGATCTTGATCTTGTCCAGCGGCAGGCTTTTCAGATAACTCAGCGATGAATAACCGGTGCCGAAGTCGTCGATGGCGATCAGCGCCCCGGAGCGGCGCAGGCTGAGCAAGTGCTGGGCGGCGGTGCTGATGTCTTCCATCAGGCCGGTTTCGGTGACTTCCAGCTCCAGGCTGCGGGGCGGCAGGCGATACATCTGCAATAGATTGTTGACCACCCGTGGCAGCTCGGCGTGGTGCAGTTGCACGGTGGACAGGTTGACGGCCATGCGCAGGTCGACGAAACCCTGATCGTGCCATTCGCGCAGTTGTTTGCAGGCCTGATCGAGCACCCATTCGCCAATGGCGATGATCGTGCCGTTCTGTTCGGCCAACGGAATGAACAGATCCGGCGGCACCAGACCGTGTTCCGGATGCTGCCAGCGAATCAACGCTTCGACCCCGACCACGCGATGATCGCGATAGCTGATCTGGGGCTGGTAGACGAGGTAGAACTGATCGCGCAGCAGTGCATCACGCAGGTCTTTTTCCAGTTCGCGCCGGCGGCGCATCTCGCTGTCGACGCTGGCGATGTAGAACTGATAGCGATTGCGCGAGCGGGTCTTGGCCAGGGTCATGGTCTGCTCGGCTTTCTGCAACAGCTTTTCCGTGCTGTCGCCGTCTTCGGGGAACAAGGTGATGCCGATGGTGGCGCGCAGGCGGATTTCCTGATGGTCGAGGGCGAACGCCGCTTCCAGATCGTCGAGGATGCTTTGCGCCAGTTCCGCGGCTTCATAAGGCTGTTCGATATCGGCCTGCACCAGCGCGAACTGATCGCCGCCGAGGCGTGCGAGTGCGCCAAGCCGACCGCTGTGAGCGCGCAGCCGATCGGCAAGTGCCAGCAATAACTGGTCGCCGGTCTGGTAGCTGAACTGCTCGTTGATGCCCTTGAAATCATCCAGCCCCACGCACAACACCGCGACCCGCCGTTGCAGCTTGCCGGCGTCGACCAGAATCTTGTCCAGTTGCTGCTGTAATTGCTGGCGGTTCGGCAGGCCGGTCAGAAAGTCGTACTGGGCCATGCGTAGCAGACTGTTTTCCGCTTCGTGGCGCAGGTGGGTGTTGCGTTCGATGGATTCGAGCAACTGGTTGGCGGTGTTGATCCAGATGCCCAGCTCGTTTTTCTCGTGACCCTTGAGTTGCGGAATCTTGTGTTCGCTGGGGCGGTCCGGGTTGATTTCGGTGAGGTGCTCGATGATCCGCGACAGCGGTTTGGTCAGCAGCCAGTGATAAACCAGATACAGCACCAGGCCCATGGCCAGCGCGCGCAGCACGCCGGAAATGAAGATGATCACCGAGCTGACGATGAAACTCTCGCCATAAGTGGCGGTGTCGAGGGTGATGCTCAGGTCGCCGTAATACTCGCTGTAGGGACCGCGACCGACCAATTGCGTGGTAAAGGTGCGCTCCTGGCCGAGAATCAGGTCGGTCAGCCAGCGGCTGTTGGAATGCTGCAACTCACGGGACTTCTGCGCGAGCATGGCTTCGTTGGGATGGCCGATTGACGCTTGGCGCACCGCCTCGTCCTGGAACAGGCCTTCGATTACCTGCATGCCCATTTCCCGGTCCAGGCTGTAAACCGCCTGGGTGGAGGGATCGCGGAACATGTCGAGGATCCGCTCGGCGTCGCTGGCTACGGCCTGACGGGTTTTGTAGGCATCGAACACAATCTGCGCGCAGCTCAAGACCACGCCGACGATCAATGCTGACAGGAGCACGACCCGGAGCAACTTCACCGACAAGCTGTTCTTGAGTTCCAGCTTCAAAGGGTTATTCCTTGTTCCGTGCGGGTAGCGTCAAGTTGCCATGAGTATTGGCAATCCCGTGATGGCAGTCAAAGGGACAATCAAGCCCAGGGTTATTTGCCTGTGGCGTTGGCCGAAATGCAGCTGCCTGGAGTATTAGCCCTAATCTGTACTGTGTCGGTAGTTTCGACCCTCAACTTGAGCGGTTTGCAGCATTTTTTCCTCTTTTTGATGGTAGCCCGCTGTGGCATGGCAGCAAGCAGCGCGCCACAGAGAAGTCGGATTCCCCCTACACGCAAAACAGAAACACCCGGCATTCAAGTTTGAGTTCGCTCGCCAAAGTCCTCCGTTTTGCAGAGCGGGGCACGGACGTGACCAGACTTATCCCTCAACGTGAACTCCACGGCCAACAGGCGCTCGACACCCACCAAGCCATGGACACCTTGCGAGAGGCACTCAACCGCCCGGATGAACTGCCGGGATTCGACAAGCTGCTCAATGCAATGGGCCTCAATCACTCCAACTATCTGCAAGGCGCCAACCAGCGAAAACTCGTCGAAGCCATCAATAACGGTGGTTGGGTCATAGTGAAACCGCGGGTTGTTACTGATAGCGGCGGCGCTTCGTGGAACGCCTTCAGCCCCCAACCCGAACCACCACTGGCCGAGCAACTGGTGGAAGACCACGCCTACACCTTGCCGAAACCGGCTGAGTCAGGCTTTCACATTGTCCAGACATCTATGAGCCGCGAAGCGCTGGAGCGCGCACTGTACGAAACGACGCCTGGCGAAGCACTGCGCCGCGAGTTCCGTTCGCTTAACCGTCATTTGGGTGAACAGGTCAAAGCGGGGCAGATGGTCCTCTTCAGCGACTCGCGCAACTACATGTGCCGACGCGAAGAGGCGCAAATGATGGCGGCAGCGGAGAAAGTGAATGAAGCGCTGAAAGACCTGACGGATGAAGAGGCTTCTTTCATGGTTGAGCATCATGAGGTGATTGAACCGTTTTTGGGTGTTTCTTCCGGAGCGTTGGGTGTTGCATCGTTTATGGTGGGGCAGCACATGGAAACGCTTAAGGGCACGCTTAAAGAACTGGAACGCTTACATATCGAGCAGTACCGCCAGAACGGTAATCTCCATTCCCCGCAGTTTTTTTTGCGCAGCGCAAGCGGTTGATGTCGAAGCTTGATGCCGGTTTGGGGCCCTTGGTTCGCAAGATGACGGGCATCCCGGATCACCCCAAACTTAAACGGGCTTTAGGATTATCTTCGCGAAGGACTGTGCACAACTGGAACAAGGCAGGCGCACCGAATCAATTGCCGGGATATGCGACACATATTGAGGGCGTGGCGCGATCTTCTAAGTACATAAAGGCCGGCGGTTATTTGGCAATTGGATTGGGCGCGAGCTCGGCGGCGATGAAAATTCACGAAGCATGCCGTACCGGACGCGAAGAGGAATGCCGTCAGGCGAAATTTGTCGAAGGTTCTAAGCTGTCAGGAAATGTTGTGGGCGGAATGATGGCAACCAGACTGGCGCCAATCGCACCAATGACATGTGTTGCTCTTGGAGTGGGCACGGCGGGTACAGGAGGTCTGGTTTGCATGTTGGTTGTAAATGGCATGCTTGCCGCACAAATGGGAGATAGCGGTGGTCAGTTTGGTGAGTTCGTCGGTGAAAAGTTGTATGAGGTGAGTCGATAATGAGCCTTGATCAGTTTGTTGGCTTATCTGGAATACCCCTTTTTGTATTGTTTTTTCTGAACTATTGCTTTTCAGCTTATGTAGCGACCCACAAGCTGGAGGAAATTCAGAGCCATTTATCGAACTCTCGTTTCGTCGCATCACATCGGGGCGACAAAAGTACGCCGATCGTCTTCAAAGTGGGTAGTCTTGAAGTTGTATATGCCCTTTTGGTTCTAAAGGTCTTGCGAAATTTAGACCCGGAGTCCATTGAGGAAGTAAATAATTTTCCAAAGCAATTGCGCCCTTGGGTGATCATCCCCGGTCACATCAATACAGTCTGCGTTTTATGGTTTTCCGCGATTTTGGTATGGATCAATATCAAGCAATATCTGTGATCGCACAGTACCCGCGGACTGCTACAGTCGCTTGTCCCAAAATTTGGTCATGCGTTTGTCTGATGGCAGAGCACTGGGGCGCCGATAAATCAAAACACGGCCACAAGGGGCTGTGTATGTTGTCAGTCCGTCGTGACAACTAAGCAACCGGTTGCACGTTATCCAGCGCGGTCTTGCGGTGCGAGACATCAGGCACAGCGGCGAAGTTGTTGAGTATCTCTGTGAACGATCCCAGTGTTTCGCTGGCATTTGCCAGCGGGGATTCGGTGTCGTACTTCGGATTGGCGAGGTGCATAGGCAGAGGCACAAAATTGTGTAGCTTGAGTCGGTATCAGGACATGTTTGTTAAACATGTATGTTTAGATCCGAGCCTTCGGCAGTTCCTACAGGGATACGCAAGCATAAAAAAACCCGGCAATAGCCGGGTTTTTTGACTGGCGCGCAGCTTAAGCGGTGAAGGTTTTACCTTCGAACTGCTCAGCAACGAACTTCCAGTTGACCAGGTTCCAGAACGCTTCAACGTACTTCGGACGCAGGTTGCGGTAGTCGATGTAGTAAGCGTGTTCCCAGACGTCGCAGGTCAGCAGCGGGGTGTCGCCGCTGGTCAGCGGGTTGCCGGCACCGATGGTGCTGGCCAGGGCCAGGGAACCGTCAGCCTTTTTCACCAGCCAGCCCCAGCCGGAACCGAAGGTGCCGATCGAGGTTTTGCTGAACTCTTCCTTGAACTTGTCGAACGAACCGAAGGCTGCGTTGATGGCTTCAGCCAGTGCGCCGGTTGGTTGACCGCCGGCGTTTGGCGCCAGGCAGTTCCAGTAGAAAGTGTGGTTCCAGACCTGAGCGGCGTTGTTGAAGATACCGCCCGAGGAAGTCTTGACGATCTCTTCCAGGGTCTTGCCTTCGAACTCGGTGCCTGGCACCAGGTTGTTCAGGTTCACGACATAGGTGTTGTGGTGCTTGTCGTGGTGAAATTCCAGGGTTTCCTTGGAAATGTGCGGCTGCAGGGCATCGTGTGCGTAAGGCAGCGGCGGCAATTCGAAAGCCATGATGATTCTCCTAATCAGGTCTGTTGCGGTGAGCGCAAGGCCGATCACGGGCGGCCAGAAATGCACCGACGAGTTTTTACTCTTTGCGGCGCAGGGTTCGGATCATAGCACCGGGGTCAAGGCTTAACCACGCAACAACTGTGTGGGATAGAGGTTCCAGAGCTGTTTGGAATAAATCAGCTGGCGATAATCAGTTGGCCAGCCACCGTAAACATCATCAATGCCACCACCAGATCAAGAATCCGCCAGGTACTCGGCCTTGCCAGCCACGGCGCCAGCCATGCGGCACCGAGGGCGAGGGTGAAAAACCACAGCAGCGACGCACTCGCCGCGCCGACGACATAAGCCCCCGGCACCGACTGCTGCGCACCGAGCGAGCCGATCAGCAACACCGTGTCGAGATACACGTGCGGATTGAGCAGCGTCACTGCCAGCGCGCTGAGCATCACCGCGCGCAACGAGCGCACGGTGAGGTTTTCGCCCTGATCCAGACTCTGTGTCGAGAACGCCCGGCGCAGCGCCTGGCTGCCATACCAGATCAGAAAGACTGCGCCGCCCCAGCGCGCCACCGCGAGCAATGTCGGGTTCTGCGCCAACACGGTGGCCAGACCAAACACCCCGGCCGCCACCAGCAGCGCATCGCACGCCACACACAACGCCGCCACCGGTAGGTGATGTTCACGCCGCAGGCTCTGGGCCAAGACAAAAGCATTCTGGGTGCCGATCGCCATGATCAACCCCAAGGCCACCAGCAGGCCGTTTACATAGCTTTGCCACATAACGATTACTCCGCGTTGGCTGCGAGATCGCGCAGCACTTGCATGGCCCGTTCGGCATCGGCCTGACCGACAAACAAATGATCGTGGTAGTAACCGGCGATTACGTTGCAACTGATCCCGGCCTTGCCCAGTGCGCTGGCGAACGCCGCAGTGAGGCCGACCGCTTCCAGTGCCGAATGCACATTGAGGGTGATCCACGCCGCCACATAATCGAAATCGAACCCGGCCCGTTCAGCCTGGGAGCGCTCGAGAATCACGGTCAGGCCTTCCTGCTCGCGGAAGCTGCCGACAATCTCCAGACCCTCGGGCAACTGGCCATCGACCAAGGTGCAGAACACGTATTCGCCAGCATTGAGCTGCGGGCTCATGCTGCGCAGCAACGTCGTGAGTGAGGTTTCGCCAGCCATTGCAGTGTTCCTTGATAAAGAGTGCCTGCTGGCTATTCTCCGGTCGAAAGCTGTATAAGAAAAACCAATAGTACTGATCGCTCATTAGGAAAACTGATGTTCGACTACAAATTGCTGTCCGCGCTGGCCGCCGTGGTCGAGCAGGCCGGATTCGAGCGCGCCGCGCAGGTGCTGGGCCTTTCGCAATCGGCGATTTCCCAGCGGATCAAGCTGCTGGAAGCGCGGGTCGGCCAACCGGTGCTGGTGCGCGGCACGCCGCCGTCGCCGACCGAAATTGGCCGACGTCTGCTCAACCATGTGCAGCAGGTACGACTGCTTGAGCGCGATTTGCAGACGCTGGTGCCAGCGCTCGACGAAGAAGGCCTGCCCGAGCGTTTGCGCATCGCCCTTAACGCCGACAGCCTCGCCACCTGGTGGGCCGAAGCCGTGGGTGATTTTTGTGCCGAGCAGCATTTATTGCTGGATCTGGTGGTGGAGGATCAAACCGTCGGCCTCAAGCGCATGCGTGCCGGCGAGGTCGCGGCCTGTGTCTGTGCCAGCGAACGCCCGGTCGCCGGCGCCCGTAGCGTATTGCTCGGGGCGATGCGTTACCGGGCGCTGGCCAGCCCGGCGTTCATCGCGCGGCATTTTCCTGATGGCGTGCGCGCCGAGCAGTTGCCGCGCACCCCGGCGCTGGTGTTCGGCCCGGACGATTTCCTGCAGCATCGCTACCTGGCCTCGCTCGGCGTCGATGGCGGATTCGAGCACCATTTGTGCCCGTCTTCCGAGGGTTTTGTGCGCCTGACCGAAGCCGGTTTCGGTTGGGGACTGGTGCCGGAACTGCAAGTGCGCGACCAGTTGCAACGCGGTGTGTTGCGCGAACTGTTGCCAGATAAACCGATCGACGTGCCGTTGTACTGGCATCATTGGCGCAATGGTGGTCAGCTGCTGGGTTTGCTGACCGAACAATTGGTACGTTCTTCACCACAATGGCTGGTGGCTTAAAAGCAGTTGCGAGCGTCAAGCTGCAAGCGGCAAGTCAAGCGCTGAGCATTGTTTTTACCCTGCAGCTCGAAGCTTGAAGCTCGCAGCTGGTTTCATTGGAGCTTTACATGAAAATTCTGGTCACCGGCGCAAGCGGCTTCATTGGCGGACGCTTTGCGCGTTTCGCCCTGGAGCAGGGCCTGGACGTGCGGGTCAACGGTCGCCGGGCCGAGAGCGTCGAGCATCTGGTACGCCGCGGTGCCGAATTCATCCCCGGCGACCTGACCGATCCCGAATTGGTGCGTGAACTGTGTGCCGACGTCGAAGCGGTGGTGCACTGCGCCGGCGCCGTCGGCCTGTGGGGGCGTTATCAGGACTTTCATCAGGGCAACGTGCAGGTCACGGAAAACGTCGTCGAAGCCTGTCTGAAGCAGCGCGTGCGGCGGCTGGTGCACCTGTCGTCGCCGTCGATCTATTTCGATGGGCGCGACCACTTCAACCTCACCGAAGAACAGGTGCCCAAACGTTTCAAGCATCCCTACGCGGCGACCAAGTATCTCGCCGAGCAAAAGGTCTTTGGCGCGCAGGAATTCGGTCTGGAAACCCTTGCGCTGCGTCCGCGTTTCGTTACCGGGGCCGGCGACATGAGCATTTTCCCGCGCCTGCTGAACATGCAGCGCAAGGGCCGGCTGGCGATTATCGGCAATGGCCTGAACAAGGTCGATTTCACCAGTGTGCAGAACCTCAACGAGGCCATGCTCAGCAGTTTGCTGGCGGCCGGCTCGGCGCTGGGCAAGGCCTACAACATCAGCAACGGCGCGCCGGTGCCGTTGTGGGATGTGGTCAATTATGTGATGCGCAAGATGGAAGTCCCGCAGGTCACCAAGTACCGGTCCTACGGCCTGGCGTACAGTGTCGCGGCCCTCAACGAAGGCGCCTGCCGGCTCTGGCCGGGGCGACCGGAACCGACGCTGTCGCGCCTGGGCATGCAAGTGATGAAAAAAAATTTCACCCTCGACATCAGTCGCGCCCGGCATTATCTCGACTACGATCCGAAAGTCAGCCTGTGGTCGGCGCTCGACGAGTTCTGCGGCTGGTGGAAAGCACAGGACATTCGCTGAAACGCGTTGCAACGATTCGGCCGGCCGGCAATGAACCGCACCGCAGGTTGGGGGTCAATCCCTGCGGCTGCGGCGGTTATACTTCGCAGCATTTAGCCATCACCGCGTTTCACAAAGGTTGCCTCAATGTCCATGCGTAATGATGCCCACGACGATTTCGACGATGTCCCGAGCCTGCGCGCCGACACGTTCGACGACGATGACATTCCGACCACTGCCCGCACGTCCGTGCACTCGCGCACACCACCGGCGGTCAAGGTCCGGGCGGCCAGCACCGGGCCATTGTGGGCGCTGGTCGGCGCGCTGTTTTTTGCCTTCATGGGCCTGGCGTGGTGGAGCTTTCAGCAGATCTCGCTGATGGAACAGCAACTGGTCGCGACCCAGGAAAGCTTCGCGCGCATCAGTGAGGAAGCTGCGGGGCGCTTGCAGGATATTTCCGGCAAGGTGGTCGCCAGCCAGACCAACGTCAACACCGACAGCGAAGCCCTGAAGCTGCAGATCAAAGCGCTTGAAGGCAAGTTGCTCGATCAGGGCAAACAGCAGCAGGGTGTGGCCGGTCAGGCCAGCGATCTGGACAAGCGCCTGGCGCAGATGACCGCGCAGACCACCGAACAACAGAACGCCAACACCCAGTTGCAGGCCCAGGTCAAAGCCCTGAGTGCAGAACTGGCGACCCTGAAAAGTGCGCCGGCCGACACCAGCAAGGTCGATGCCCTGCTCAAGAGTTATGACACCCAGCTGAAAAGCCTCGGCGCGGATATCACTGCGCTGAAAAAGCAGGGCAACTCGAACGCTGCGATCGAGCGCCTGGAGCAGGAAATCGTTGTCCTCAAAAGCGAGCAGGACAACCGTCCGGCAGCGCCACAGGGCGGTGGCAATACCGCCGAGTTCGATGCGTTCCGTGGCCAGATGACCCGCAACCTCAATACCTTGCAGGCACAGATCCAGAACCTGCAGCAACAGATCAATGCCCGGCCCTAGGGGCTAAGCTGAGGGGCTCTCGCCTGTAATCTCTGGATTCAAGTTCAACTTCCATATGACCCCAAGCCGTCTACGCTCTTGAAACACCAACAAGAACGAGGGATGCGTTATGGGGTTTTTGCATAAAGTGGCGTGGCTCGGGCTGATGCTGCTTGTGGGGGCAGGGCAGGCCAATGCCGTCTCCACGCAAAAGGACGACAGCAAGGCCGCCATCGCCCTGCTGGAAAAGGCACTGGCCTACTACCACGACAACGGCGACAAGGCCTTCGCCGCGTTCAGCCGTCAGGGCGAGTTCGTCGATAAGGATCGTTATGTGTTCGTGGTCGATACCAAGGGCGTGATGCTCGCCAGCGGCGGGCCATCCTCTGCCTTGATCGGTCGTGATGTCAGCGAAGTGCTCGGGCCGGACCTGCAAAAGACCTTCAAGGACGCGTTGCTGGTGCCTGAAGGCAACGGCATCCAGCAAGCCGAATACCGCTGGCAGAACTGGGCGGACGGCAAAGTCGAGCGCAAGCATGTGTATTACCAGCGCATCGGCCAGCGAATTCTGGCAGTGGGTTATTACTTGCCGCGAGCCTCTGCGGAGCAAGCCAAGGCACTGCTTGATAAAGCAGCCACCGATCTGGGCAAAGACGAAAAGGGCACGCTGACGGCGATCAACTCGCTCAAGGGCGGCTATCTGCAGGATGACCTGTATGTGTTTGTGGTCGACCTCGACACCCAGCGCTATGTCGCCCACGGCACCAACCTGCGGCTGATCAACACCGATTTCAGCAAGATCAAGGACCCGGACGGCAAACCGGTGGGCGAACCGATTCTGGCGCTGATCGGCAAGCAGGACAGTGGCGAATACGAATACCGCTGGAAAAACCCGGTGACCGGCAAGGTCGAGGATAAGCATGCCTACCTGAAGAAGGTCGGGCATTTCCTGGTGGCGGTGGGTTACTACAGCCCTTGAGTGAACGGCCTTTTGCAGGAGTGAGCCTGCTCGCGATCAGGGTATGTCAGTCGACATCACTGTTGAATGAAACACCCTGATCGCGAGCAGGCTCACTCCTACAGGGATCGTGGAGTTTGTTCTATCTGGCGCCGTGCTCACGCCCGCGCAACAGGTTATTGGGCATCGCAATCGCTGCCGCCAGTCCCAGCAGTGACACCGCCGTGCTCACCCACAACAAATGCCGGAACGTCACCGAAAGCTCCGCACGCAAGGCGTTCTGTGCATCCCCTGGCGCCGCGTTCAAGCCATCGAGCAACACGTTGCCCGAATGCCCCTCGCTCATCAGCGAACTGCTTGCCAGATGGGCAAAACTCGAATCCTGCAAGAAGGCCAGCAACAGTGCCGACATCAACGCCACCCCCACCGCGCCGCCCAGCGAGCGAAACAGGTTGGTGGTGCTGGTGGCGACACCGATGTCACGTTGCTCCACCGAGTTTTGGGTGCCGACCAGCGACGTGGGGAATTGCATACCCCCGGCAATGCCGCTGAGCAGCATGAACAGACCACTGAGCAGCGTTGCTTCTGGCGGACTGAATGCCATGCCGAGAATCGAGATCGGCATCAGGGTCGCACCGGTGAGGATCTGCGGCTTGTAGCGCCCGGTGATCGACGTGCGCCGGCCGGCGAAGTAGGCACCGATTGGCAGGCCCATCGCCAACGGCAACAGATGCAACGCCGCACTGTCAGCGCCCGCGC
This sequence comes from Pseudomonas sp. HMWF006, assembly GCF_003061205.1. Lineage (NCBI taxonomy): Bacteria > Pseudomonadati > Pseudomonadota > Gammaproteobacteria > Pseudomonadales > Pseudomonadaceae > Pseudomonas > Pseudomonas sp. HMWF006. Next base: position 6,362 of record NZ_QAIU01000598.1, on the reverse strand, counting down.
CGGTGACACTCTGAAAGCGCAACGGCATCAGCACGATCAACGAAATCGCCTGGAAACTGGTAAAGAAAATCGTGCACCAGCACAGCAGGGCATTGCGGTTGGCGAACAGGTGCATCGGTAGCAGCGGTTCCCGCGCCCGGCGTTCATGCCAGACGAACACTGCCAGCACCACGACGGCGCAGGCGAACAAGCCAAGCACTTCACTGCTGCGCCACGAATGACCCTGACCGACCTGGGTGATGCCCAGCAACAGCGCGGTCAGACCGATGATCATCAGCAGCGTGCCGAGGTAATCAATGATCGGTTTGCGCTGCGGAACCGGCAATCCGCGCAGGTTGCGCCGCGCCACCCACCAGGCACCGAGGCCCAGCGGCAGGTTGATCAGAAACACCCAGCGCCACGACAGGTATTCGGTCATGTAACCGCCCAGCACCGGACCGGCGACACTGGCCACCGCGTACATGCTGCTGAAATAACCCTGATAACGCCCGCGCTCACGCGGTGGCACGATGTCGCCGATGATCGCCTGACTCACCGAAATCATGCCGCCGGCGCCGATGCCCTGAAGAATCCGCGCCAGCACCAGTTGTTCCATGCTTTGCGCCATGCCGCAGAACAGCGAGGCGAGGGTGAACAGGCCCATGCCGAACAGCATCAGTTTGCGCCGCCCGTACAGATCGCCGAGCTTGCCGTAGATTGGCACGGCCACGGTCATCGCTACCATGTAGCCAGAAATTACCCAGGCCAGCAGGCTGACGTCCTTGAACTGGGCGGAGATGGCCGGCATCGACACGGCGACGATGGTCTGGTCCAGCGCGCCAAGAAAGATCGCCATCATCAGCGCGACCAGCACGCTGCGAATGGCCGGTTTGGGTGTTTCAGGCTGGTGAAGATTGGTCACGGGCGGAACCTGCGGGCAGTGAGAATCCCGCAGGTCGCAAGGCGAGCGGGGGATGCTCGCCAGTGTAAGTCGATAGCAGGCTATTCGATAGCCTCATATGGAAGTCCGACGTAATTTTCTGCAATGGTTTTTCTGCCGGCTTCGGAGCTGACGAAATAGTCGAGTTCCGAGGCGCTGATCCGCTGGCTGAAGTCATCATGTTCGTCGAACCGGTGCAGCATCGAGGTCATCCACCAGGAAAACCGTTCGGCTTTCCATACCCGGCGCAGGCAGATTTCCGAGTATTTCTCCAGCAGGTCGGTGCGGCCGTCGCGATAAACCTTCAGCAGAATATTGAACAGGGTGCTGACATCGCTGGCGGCCAGGTTCAAGCCCTTGGCGCCGGTAGGCGGAACGATATGGGCGGCATCGCCGACGAGGAACATCCGCCCGTACTGCATCGGTTCGACGACAAAGCTGCGCAGTGGCGCAATACTTTTTTCAATCGACGGACCGGTGACAAGTTTCTCGGCAAGCTCGGCGGGCAGGCGGGATTTGAGTTCGTCCCAGAAACGCTGATCGCTCCAGTCATCGACATGTTCTTCGGCAGGCACTTGCAGGTAATAACGGGTGCGAGTCGCCGAGCGCATGCTGCACAGGGCGAAACCGCGCTCATGGCGGGCGTAGACCAATTCGTCATGCACTGGAGGGGTGTCGGCGAGAATGCCCAGCCAGCCAAACGGATAGACCCGTTCGAAGACCTTCAGGCAATCGGCC